>WQXR01000001.1 GCA_009784745.1 Methanomassiliicoccaceae archaeon
AGCGCCGCTGCCGCTTCCATATGGAATTTGCTGACGTTCAGGAAATAACTTCCGGAAACATCTTCAACTCTTGCTCTCCACATCGGTTCCTCGTCGCTTCCGGTGTTCTGTTTCTCAAGAAGCACCCCCGCGATCAGAACACGGTTCAGTTTCGTTCCCAGAGGGCTCACCAGATATGCGGGCGATTTTTCTTCCTCCCCTTTCTTCTCAAGGGACGATGAATTCAATTCTCCCGCGAAAACTCTCCATGCTGTCTCACGGAACATCAAAGCGATCCCTCCACTTTCTCCATGAGTTCCTCAGCCTCTTTCTTTACGTCCGTGAACGTTCTTTCGATGCTGTTTGCGATCATCATAGGTCCGTAATCATCACTTAATACGTTACCTGAGGCGGCAACGTTCATGAGCAGTACCTTCTCTTCCATTGCTTTCCTGACCGCTTCCTGATCGCCGTTCTCTTTTGCTATCGCGATCGCCTGTTCCAATGAGACGGATGTCAATGATTCTGTGGCCTCTTTGCTGACGACCGTCGTCAAAGCACCGGAGCCGTCGTCAATGATAACTTTCATCCTGAGATCCGGTATCGCATCCACCTTGCCGTGTGATGTGCATTCATCACCAACTATCGAACGGTTGCATTCCGGACATCTTTTTATCAATCCGCTTCCGGTCCTTACGTCGACGATCGTTCCGGCGATCATCACATCCAGTCCTCCTCCCGTTCTGAATATGTCGGCAACGCTCCTTTTGCTTATGCCGCTTTGAATGTTCGAGAATACTTCGTCAACGCGGCTTATCTCGCACATGTCGCCGAAGTTCAGCGACGGAACTCCTCTCCATGATCTGATGTAAGCGTTCTTGGCGCATATTGTCTCATCTTCTTTGAAATCAAATTCATTCCACGCGGTGAATTGGATCTTTCCCGTATCATCGGCAATATGTCCGGAAAATACCGTTCTCGGTTCGCCTTTCGCCGCTATCGTCTTCGGTTCGACGGAAAGCAATTTTCCCGTTACCGTGACATTTCCGAGGCCGTCACGCAGTTCTGATATCTTCACATCCGAGGAATACGATATTTTGCGTTCAGGCATTGCTAGTACAATATCAGAAAGTTCGGCGACGCTTCGCTCGCCGAAGTTCAGTTGCGCTTTATCATTCCATTTCTTTCCGTACGCGTTCTTGAAGTTGTATGTCTCTCCCTTGACCAACTCAAAATTACCGATGTTCCAGACGGTAAAGGGTATAGTACCCGTGTCGTCTCCGAGGATACCGGAGAATATGGTCCTCGGGGTACCTCTTGCGGTGATCTGTTTCTCTTCTATGTAAACAACTCTGGCGACAAGATCAACGCTCTTTTCGTCACCGGTCATCTCATTTATCTTTTTCACGATCGATGCGGCGGATACGAACATCGATGTTTCGTCGCCGTACTTCCTTTTGATGCTTTTGACCGCAGCATCAGGCGAAACCTTGTACACATTAAGGTATGTGTTCAGTTCCTCGATCAATTCCTCTTCGCTCACTTTTTCTCCGACCGCCTTTTTCAGTTCTTCAATATGAGGCGTTAGTTCTTCCTTTATCATTTTTCATCGACCTCCGCGGCCTGAGCCGCCGTTGTCTGTTTTACAAATGTTGCCTATAGTTAATAAACAATTCCGAGGGGTGACCGAAAGTACCTCCGTTTCCGGTGGAAAAATAATATACGAGATCGTCAAAAATTACGTTATGACGGTCATTTCAATGAAAGAACATCAACGATTCCGTTTCCAGATGTCTTCGTCAAGATCATCGTAAACGGAATCGGATACCTCTTCCGCTTTCTTCGGGTCTGCGGAGTTCATCAACTCCGCTATCCTTTCCCTTCTGAACAGCCAATAGTGTATCCTCCATTCGCGGCCGTCGTAAAGTGTTGTTTCTTCTCTTTCCGTTGTTAGAATTCCGGTATCTTCGAGCATATAGAACGCGTCCCTGTCCTCCGGTTCCAAGATATTATCTATTATCCGATCGGAATAACCGAAGAAATTAAGGATATGCTGCGCCAAAGAGTATGCTTGTTCCTCATCCATACCTTTGTTCTCTATGCTGTTCTGTATCGCCGATGTAAGATCCTCAACGGTCAGTGTTACTTTTGCAGTCATATCGGAACGTTCCTTCGGTGTACCCGTATAGTTCGGGATTTATTAACCTTTCACGTGCGCGCACAACTCATTTCACTATCTTTATGTATCTCGTATCGTCGAATCCCGTTGCGGCGCTTATCTTTTTTATTATATTCTCAGGAATGTCGTGGTCAACGCCCATCAGCATTATCGCCATTCCTTTTTCTGTTTCTCGGCCAACGGTCATCTGACCTATGTTTATACCATTCTCTCCCAGTATCTTACCCACGGAACCTATTATTCCCGGCAGGTCCTTGTATCTCGCCACCAGTATGTTGGTGTTCATCGGTATCTCGAAACAATAGTTGTCCATTCCTATCATGCGCGGGGTGTGTGCGAACACCGTTCCGCGCACAGTTCTCGTATCTTTTCCGGATGTTATTGTTACCGTTACCATGTTCGAATATACAGGAGAATCCTCGTTCTTTGATTCCGTTACCTTGATGTTCTTGCTTTTTGTTATCGATTCGGCGTTTATCATGTTGACACCGTCGCCGACGATGTTCTTCATCACGCCTATCAGAACGGACAATGTTATCGTTTTTGTGTTCTTTAACGCAATTTCGCCGCTGCATGTAACGTCTATTTTGTCTATGGGTCTCATGCCGTTCATCTGGTGTATACATATTCCCAAACGCTCAGCGAGCGGTATGTACTCGGCCAGCGACGGGTCCAGTTGGCCGCGGGGCGCGTTTATTGCGTTCGCGATGATGTTCTCGCGCAGATACATTATCACATTCTCCGCAATATCCACTGATACTTTCTCCTGTGCTTCCACAGTGCTCGCGCCGAGGTGCGGCGTTGTTATCAGGTTGTCCAGATCAAGCAGTTTTGACCCTTCCTTCAAAGGTTCGTCAACGAACACATCGAAGGCTGCGCCTGCTATCACTTTGTTCTTGAGTGCTTCGTAAAGATCATCCTCGTTCACGATGCCTCCGCGTGCAACGTTGATGAGCAAAGCATTCTTCTTCATCATCTTGAACTGCGGCATCGATATCATGTTCTTCGTTTCCGGAAGAAGCGGTGTGTGTATCGTCATGATATCAGAATTTTTCAGAACATCGTCCAATGTTGTCAATCTTACGGAAAGGTCGTCCGCGACATCCTTCGGAAGGTACGGATCGTAACCTATCATTGTCATACCGAATGATCTGGCACGTTTCGCTATCTCGCCGCCCACTCTTCCTACGCCGATTATTCCAAGCGTCTTTCCGTATAATTCGATACCCGTGAACTTGCTTCTTTTCCATTCTCCCTTGTGCACGGATGCATGCGCCCAAGGTATCATCCTCGCAAGGGACATGATCATCGCCAGCGAATGTTCCGCCGCGGAGATGATATTCGCCGCCGGAGTATTCATCACCAGTATCCCTTTCTGCGTTGCATACGGTACATCGACGTTATCGACGCCTACTCCCGCCCTTCCGATAACTCGTAATTTTTTACCGGAATCGATGACCTTTTTTGTTACTGTTGTACCGGATCTGATGATCAGGCCGTCGTATTCTCCTATTATGTTGCACAATTCATCCTCATTCAGTCCGGGCCTTACATCAACGGGTATCCCCGACACCGTCAATATCTTAAGGCCCTCTTCCGACAGAGGGTCGGAAACAAGCAGCTTCATTTGCATTCCTCCAGTGTTTCGTCCATAACTTTCAGCAGTTCTTTTATCCTTTTCGGTGTGAGATCCCCCATATGACCGATCCTGAACGTCTGTTGCTTCACTTCCCCGTAACCGTTGGATATCTCATAACCTTTTGTCTTCAGTATAGAGTGGAACTTATCAAAATCCAAACCTCCGCGGTTGATCACTCCGATGGTATCGGACATGTATCCTTCCTCCGGAAGCATTCCGTTAAGACCTTTTGACCATTTTCTCACAAGTTCGGCCATTTCTTTATGTCTGCGATATCTTGCGTCCATTCCTTCCGATACCATTCTTTCTAATTGGAATTCGAGAGCATACATCATCGATACGGGAGGGGTGGTGAGAGCATAATTCTCATCGTTGTTCTTTTTCAGTTTTATGAGGTCGGTGTAGAAACCTCTGTTCTCAACTTCTTTTGCTTTTTTCATAAGTTTTTCGGAGACAGCAATGAACGCTAACCCCGGCGGTAACGCCAACGCTTTCTGAGAACCGAATATCAACGCATCCGGTTCATTCTTCTTTATATGCAAGTTCGTACCGGCAACGGATGTTACGCCGTCCACGAATATCAGCGGATCGTTCCGTTCTCTTATCTTTTCCGTAAGGTCCGGAAGAGAACTTAACACACCGGTGGATGATTCGTTGCTTACGAAGTGCACCGCTTCGATCTTTTCGTCAATGGCATTCTCAATATGTTCCGGTCTTATTGCTTTACCCCACGGCACGCGTACTTCCTTCACATTCTTTCCGTTGAGTTTAGATATCTCTATCCAGCGGTCGCCGAACGAACCGTTCGTCAATCCAAGCACATTACTTTTCACTCCGTTCCTTATTGCTCCTTCCAGGAACACGGATGCGGAACCTCCTACCATGAAGATGTCCATGTCCGTATCCAGCAACTTCCTGAATTTCTCAAGGATGGATCCGTGGAGCACCTTGTATTCCTTGGATCGGTGCGTTATCATGGGTTTGGTCATTGCGTTAAGGACCTCGGGCTCAACATTTACCGGGCCGACTGTGAAAAGTTTCCTGCTCAATATGTTCACTCTCAGTTCGCGTCCGTACGCGCAAGCGCACGGTAGGATGTTCCCTTGAATGCTATGTCCAATATAAAACTTAGACTGACCGCTGATGTTACATTATCGTCGGATGCGTGACGGGAGATCATAATTTTGAGAGCGCTTTCTTTATGCTTTCGATCCCTCTGATTATGTTATCCTCAGATGTTGCGTACGACAATCTGAAGAAACCCTCGCCTGCCGGACCGAATGACCGTCCCGGCGTTATTGCGACGTGCGCCTCTTTCATAAGATAAGTAGCCAGATCTTCAGATGTTATCTTGTGTTCGTACTTCGGGAACAGATAGAATGCACCTTCTGGGCGGTTGCATTCCACTCCTTTTATGTCGTTCAGGAGATCCAACGCAAGGTCCCTGCGCTTCCTGAATTCCTTTATCATTTTCATTCTCTCCGTCTGCGGTCCCTTCAATGCTTCGACCGCGGCCGGCTGTGTGAATGATGTACAGCACGTTATCGAATGAGTTTGAAGTTTATTCACCGCCGCAATATCCTTTTCCGGGGCGACCATCCATCCGAGTCTCCATCCGGTCATTGCATATGTTTTTGATAATCCCGATATCGTAAAGGTGCGGTCGAACATACCGTCAAATGACGCTATGGAGACGTGTTCTCCTTCATAGATTATATGTTCATATATCTCATCGGACAAAACAAGTATGTCCTTTTCGATGCAAAGATCGGCAATGCCCTTCAGTGTTTCGCGCGGCATTACCGATCCTGTGGGATTTGACGGTGAGTTAAGGATAAGCATTTTTGTTCTCTTCGTTATAGCGGCGGCCATCATATCCGCGCTCATCCTGAAATTATCTTCAAACCTCGTAGGAACGTGAACAGCCTTCGCTCCGGCCGCTCTGATGCACGCTTCGTACGATACCCACGCCGGATCAGGAAGTATAACTTCATCTCCGGGATCAAGATACGCTAAAGCGATCATGAACAACGCCTGTTTCGTAGGCGTAACGAGTACATTCTTCGCTGTGCAGTTTATTTTATTATCCTGAACTGTCCTTTCGGCTATCGCCTTTCTTAATTCGGGTATCCCCGTTGACGGAGTGTAATGCGTGAATCCTGAGCTCAGCGATCTTATGCACGCCTGTTTTATGTTGTCCGGTGTATCGAAATCCGGTTCTCCCATTGAAAAGGAGATTATCTCAATGCCTTCCTGTTTCAACTGACTGACAAGGTTCGCTATCGCCACCGTACCGGATTCCGGAACGTCCATCAGTCTTTCGGAGAACCTCTTCTTGGAAAACATTGCTACCACCTTAACACTCTCGTATAGATATGATTTGCGTCATCACGTCATAAGATCCGTGAAATTACCTGTTCTCAGGCTGTCCCTGAATTCTTTCGCTATACGTCCTCCGGTGCTCATTCCCGGATATATCAGATCGGCGTACGGCGAACCCGATATGAACGGATTCGTTCCGGCAACGATCCTCGTTGATATCTCGAACAATTTGAATTCCAGTTTGTCCGTTACTATCGTTTCCAGACAGAACGGCCCCCACATGCCTCCGAACAGTTCATAGGATCGGTTGACGATACGTTCGGCCATGTCGAACGCCTTCGGAAGTAATGATTCTCTGATGACAACAGGAATATTGCCGGTAACGACGAACGACGGATACAATCCGTGCTTCTTCAGGTCGTCGTACGATCCCATTTTGTATAACTCATCAATATTGCTCTCATCCCTTCTGTCTATTGACAGAAGTTCTATCGTTCCGCCTCTTGCTACCTTGTATCCGTCCTCCTTGAACGGTGAATAGAAGAAATGCAAGTAATATCTCGTTCCGAGCGCATATTCCTGTATTGTATAGGGTTGTGTGTTATCAATGTACATCTTGAAATCAGGGTAATCCTTTGCGATGAAGAATCCTCTTCCTCCTTTGGCGCCGTGATATTTCACCAGAACAGGTTCGTTTATCTCTCTTGCGTCGGTGTATATGCGCGGCATCGTTACACCTGCGGATGTTATCCACTGTCTTTCCAGATCGCGGTCGGATTCCCATTGCAGAACTGCGCGGTTGCAGTAAGCGGGCACTTCAAGATCCTCGAATTTCTTCGGTCCCATGTATTCGACGAACGATCCGTGCGGAATGATTATTGCATTCTTGTCGTGAAGTTCTCCCGTTCTTTCCTCTATTTCATCAAGATCCTTGTACTCGATTATCTCATCGGGCTTCGCCAACGGAAAGGCATCATAATATTTCGTGTTATGAGTGACCGTCATTCCCAACGTCTTAAAACCCGCTTTGCGTGCTCCGTGAAATATTTGCAATGAAGAATGAGAACAAAGCGTCGCTATTGTGATATTGTCTTTGTCATAACCGCCGAGAATGGAATCGATCTTCCTTTTAGGGACCATACGCTATGATTGTTTTTATGCATTTAAACCTTGGGTCGATTTTTGTTTGAAAACTCTGTTTTGTGATGAAAGAGATGCGTTCGAAATGACGTATCACTTCTGTGACCGCAGATATCTCATCCTGCGGTTCGGGCTCACAGCCTTCCTGTTCAGACGGAGTGATGTGTAATCATATTCTGCGTGATATATCGCCGCGACGCTCTTTGCCATGCGTTCACGCTTCGCTTTCTCATCGATCTCGCCCGTAAGATTCGCTTTTGCGTGTTTGCCCCATATCACAAGCAGCGACGGTAATACCAATACAGAACCCATGTAACCGAATGCTATCGCTAACGCCGTGATTATACCGAACTGGTACATTGGTAATATCTTTGAAAAGCCCATGACGCTGAAACCGGCCACCGTTGTCAATGCGGCAGCGAAAACTCCCTTTCCCGTTTCGCGTGTAGCCTTTATTATGGCCTCTTTTTCATTGAGACCGTTCTTCACAAGTTCCGTCACAAAACGATGCGATATGTGAATTCCGTACGTAACGCCCATGCCTACGGCAAGCGACGCTATCGTTAACGTCATAACGTTAAGAGGCATGTTCATCAGCGCCATCGTACCCCAGACCATTATCACTGAGATCAACGTCGGAATCGTTGCCATTATTCCGAGAAGCGGACTTCTGTCAACATAATACATAAATATCGTCAGTACAAGAACGACGAACAATATCGTAACGAACAGCGATGTCATCTGACTGCTGTTCATCGCCTTCGCGTTGGACGCCATTATTATGAATTGACCCGTTGTCACATACTCCGAACCGTTCTCGCCTATCGGTGCGCATGCATCATTGATACGATCTTTCATTTCCACAATGGCATCGTTATCGCCTTCGAGTTCCGTTGTCATGTGAAGAACTATCCTTGTCACGGGATCTCCTTCGTTGAACCCTACGTATGACGATACTGCTGCCTTGAGTGCGGGTGCCGACATCACTGCCTTCAGTATGTCCAGATATCCTTGTGTCACCACCGGTATGATCGGCTTTAGGGTGCCGTCCGCTTTGAACACCTGGTCGTATACCTCGCTGAACGACATAAGGCCAATGAACGGAATATCAATATCCGGCACCGCCGCTCCGTATCTTGTGTTGAATTCAGCCATCGCCGTTCCGATGTGGTCCGCGACCACGTCACCAGGCGGTCCGACGCCTTTGTACGCCAATCCCCTGATCTTATTGGCCTCGGTGGCGGCGCTCATATTCGCCAAAGAATCCTGAATTGCTTTTATTACGTCTATATTCCATCCGTCATCGTATACCAGCACGCTTGTTGTGCTTGTCGTGACGGAATGATTATCGTCCATGTACGTCAGTATATCATGCGCTTCCGTCCCTTCCGGAATGAAATCGTACATGTTGAAATTGTAAGCGAGGTTCGTTGCGCTGACACCGAACAATGCAATAATAACTGCAACAACGCCAAGAACGGCCCACGGACTTCTGGCGGCCATCTTGCCGCCCGCACCCGCTATCACGCTGATGACGTCCTCTTTTTCCGTTCTCTTGTAGCGTTTCGCTTCATCGCTCCCTTCTTTACGGTCACGGAGTATCTGTACCGCCGGAATAAGGAGGAGCATCACACCGAACGCACATACTATTCCGATGGCGCACATGACACCGAAGTCGGCCAATGCGGACATTGATGATGTTAAGTATGACAGGAACGCAATTGCTGTTGTCACTGTCGCTAATATCAACGCCTGACCGACGGAACCCATCATCTTTTCGGTTGCTTCCGATGACGAATTACCGTTCTTCCTTTCCTCTCTGT
Source organism: Methanomassiliicoccaceae archaeon (assembly GCA_009784745.1). GTDB lineage: Archaea > Thermoplasmatota > Thermoplasmata > Methanomassiliicoccales > Methanomethylophilaceae > Methanomicula. Next base: position 9,083 of record WQXR01000001.1, read on the forward strand.
ATCTGAACACCAGATGCAGACTGTAATCTATCCCCAATGTAAGTACCAATATCGGTACCGCTATCGCTATAGTTGTTATCTCTATACCAACGAGAGTAGCAAGACCGAATGTCCAAATAACTGCAACGAACAGTCCCGCGAGGCCGATGAGTGTGTCAACGGCGTCGCGATATATCAACAGCAAAAGCAGTATCATCACGACAACGGTTATCGGCAACAACATGGCGATATCGTTCTGCGCCATTTCCCCGATGCCGCTCATCATCGTCATCATTCCGGCCACCCGTATCTTGGTGCCGTCCGGATGCGAAGCGTTGAAATCGTTAGCAACGTCTATAACATCATATTCGAACCCCTTCTGACCGCGGTCTATCTTTTCCAGACTTGAGTCCATTACCATAACGGAAACGATGCATCCTTTCGCCGATACCGCTGCATCATCAAAGTCGTTGGTCAGCAGTGATCTCAGCATCGCCGCTTCCGGATCTGCAAGGAATGCAGAGGCAACACCCTTGATCGCAGCGTCATTCGACAGTCCGATCGTGAATATCAATCTCTCATAGTACACCACCAGATCCGCTGACGGATCAGGGAGAGGGGGGAGCAGACCTCCGCTCGCTGCTATGATCATTTCTGCGAGCGGTTTTGATATCACGGAAACGGGACTGAGAACGTTGAATCCAGGTATGTTTCCGTCATAACGTTCTTTGTTATCCGGATCATTGGCATCGGTGTATTCCATCCCGGCCAATCCTTTTTCATAGTTGAGGACGTCAATGAACGCCTCTTTTGTGAAGATATCTCCTCCGGAGTCCACCATGCTCATCACCGATGCGGTGGAAGTGAACGCCTCCGTGACAACGGATGACGCTCTGGTCATCTCGTTATCGGGCATGAATCTTGACTGGTCCATGTCAAAGGACGGAGGGCTCGCCGCTATGATGCCCAACGATGCTGCCGTTATGATAAGCAGTACCGCAAGAGGAACGACAGGCTTTTTGACCATGCTCGCTCCCAGTCTCTTCATGAACTCCATTCTTTCATCCCCGTAAGGTAAACAGTGATTTCCACTTTAGTATATACGGTTACCGTTCGGTGGTCAGGAAATGACCGGACAACCTCCACCGGAAACGGAGGTACTTTCGGTCATCCCTCCACACCGTTATTATACTGAGAACAACGGTAACATGACGTGAACCTGTTCCCGTACACGCCAAGAAGTTCGCAGAATGAATTCACGGAATTCGTTAACAGCTGCGTTAACAAAGGGATACCATGCATCATCGAATCCGGGACCGGAACGGGAAAGACGATCTGTTCGCTGGCCGGAGCATTGCCGTATGTGCTGGAAAAAGGAAAAAAACTGGTATACCTGACAAGAACGGCGTCACAGCAGAAACAAGCAATTCTTGAATTGAGAAAGATCTCCGAGATAAGGAAGATATTTGCCATGGGGATCCAAGGACGAAGCGCATCAACGTGTCCGATGATAAGAACGGACCCGGAACTGATGTCCGGTTCTCCTGAGGAACTATCCAAATTCTGTTCGGAATTCAAAAAACGGACGGGTACGGACAGAGGATGCAGATTCTACGACAACATATTGAGAACGGATGTGAACGAGCACACGGAATTCTGCAGATCGGCCATGCCGACCGCGGATGAATTCACGGATCGTATGACGTCTTTGGAATTGTGTCCGTATGAGATGATGAAACGTCTCATACACAACGCGGACGTTGTCATTGCGCCGTATCATTTCCTGTTCGTTCCGGGAACAAGAGAACGTTTTCTGGGATGGATGAACGTTCCGTTAAGGAATATAGTTATGATCGTGGACGAAGCGCACAATTTACCCGATCACCTGAGAGAGGTGATGACCTCCCGATATACGATGCGCGCTCTGGACCTCGCTGAAAAAGAGGCGATCGACAGGAACGATCCGGAAGTAAGCAACGGGATATCGGCAACGGATGTCATGAACGCGTTGAGAAAACTGATATACCAAGCGAAGGAAGAGTATCTGGTGGACGAGGACGGTCTTTTACCGCCGTACTTCATCGAGGACGGGCTGATGGAAGAACTTAATGTTACGTCGGTAAAGATAAGGACAATTTGTAAAACAATGATAGAGCATGGTGAGGTGATCGCCGAGCAGAAGAAAATGAACGGAAAACTTCCCAGATCATATCTCAGATCACTGGGTATGTTCATCCTGTTCTGGTTGGACTCTGAGGATGAGGTTTACGTGAAACTCATCATCGGCGAGGATACCTCATTAGAAGCATTCTGCATGGACCCGTATGAGGCCGCTGAACCGTTACGGATATGTCATTCGTCAATTCACATGTCGGGAACGCTCGAACCGTTATCGGAATATCAGAACGTATTGGGATTGGAGGACGCGGAACTGAGATGTTTCCCATCTCCTTTCGATCCCTGTAACCTTATGACAATTCACGCGACCGACGTTACAACGAAGTACGAAGAAATGAAACAGGATGCATCGATGATACCGAGAATGGAGGATCATTTGATAAGAACGATCAACTCGGTGAAAAAGAACACGGCGGTGTTCTTTCCCTCATATTCGTTAATGGATGTAATGGTAAAGGACGGCATAATATCAAGAACGGAAAGAAAGGTGTTCACAGAAAGGAAAGGAATGTCGAACACGGAACACCAGAACATGCTGGATTCGTTCAGATCATCCGGTGACGGTATTCTTTTTGCGGTTTCCGGCGGAAGGATAAGCGAAGGCATAGATTTTCCCGGGAAGGATATGGAATTGGCGATATTGGTGGGAATGCCGTTCTCAAGGCCCGGAGCGAAGCAGAACGCATTGATACGTTACTACGACATACGTTCAGGGAACGGATGGGACCATGCGGTCATCTCACCGGCAACAAGGAAGATGAGGCAATCCATCGGCCGTCTGATAAGATCGGAGAACGATATCGGCGCAGCCGTGATACTTGATAAAAGAGCGGCTGCGTATCAGTTACTTTCATCAAGACCTTCTGATAACATTCCCAATGCGGTCCGTATGTTCTTCGATAGGCATTGAAAGATTTTTACGTTCACTCAGCATTGCTGCGTCCGAGGTCTGAGAATGGAGATAACGGAAGCGGTGATCATAATGCTTGCAGGTCTGTGGTTATTCCTGCCGGCGATGCTTCCGAATTCCGCTGCGGTAGTGTTCGGCGGCGGGAAGCCGATGGACATGGGAAAAGAGTGGAACGGCAAACGGATATTGGGTGACGGTAAGACGTGGAGAGGATTCTTCGGCGGCGGCTTTTCAGGAATGATCCTCGGTCTGATGCTGATGGGAATATCATTTCTGTTCGGAAGTGAGGATCTGTTCGGATACATAAATTTACAAACAGGTATCGGGGTCGCGGCCTGTCTGGCATTCGGTTCGCTCCTGGGTGATCTGATGGGATCATTCATAAAGAGAAGATTAGGGATAGAGAGAGGAAAGAAGGCGCCGATACTCGATCAGTATGATTTCCTGATAGGCGCGTTCCTTCTGACGTCGCTTTTCTATCCGCAATGGATATACAGCACGTACATAGAAGGATACAACATCCTTGCGCTTGTTTTTCTATTAATAGTGACATTACTTCTTCACCGCGTTATGAACATAATAGGGTACAAAGCGGGATTGAAGGATGTGCCGTGGTGATATCATGAACGAAATGAAAAAAGCATTAGAGAGATGCGGCGCCCTGCAGTACGGCGATTTCACATTGGCGTCGGGCGCAAAAAGTGATTATTACATTGATGTAAAGAAAGCAAGCACAGATCCTAAAACTTTGTACCTGATATCACAATTGATGGCTGAGAAGGTACAGACATCGGGAAAGAAGTATGACCGCATAGCCGGTATCGTTCTCGGTTCCGTACCGTTGGCCGCGGCGCTGTCGCTTGCGACGGGAATACCGTACGTAATGGTACGCAAAGAGAAAAAAGATCACGGAACATCGAAACTCATAGAAGGGAACATGAACTCAGGCGACGAGGTACTTGTGGTCGAGGACGTGATAACATCCGCCGGTTCTTGTATCTCCGCGGTAAGAACGTTAAGAGAGAACGGAGCATCCGTGAACGATGTTCTTTCGGTAATAGACAGAGGATCCGGCGGAAGCGAGGCGCTTGCCAGCGTAAATATAAAATTATCATCGCTTCTGAAAGCGTCGGAACTTCTGAGCACTGAAAAATAAGGGACAGGAAGGAGAACAATGTCTGCAAAGATAAGAGCAGGGATATACGGCTACGGGAATATCGGGAAAAGCGTAGAAAAGGCGATAATGAGAAGTAATGATATAACAGCGGAAGCAGTGTTCACCAGACGCGATCCCGGTAAAATAAGAACGTTGTCAGGAACGAAAGTGATCGGTGCTGATAAAGTATCCGAATTCAAGGATAAGATAGATGTCATGCTCCTGTGCGGCGGATCCGCGACAGACCTTCCGGTACAGGGTCCGGAATTAGTAAAAGAGTTCAACATCGTCGATTCGTATGATACTCATGCAAAGATACCAGATTACATGAAAAAGATCGACAGCGAAGCAAGACAGAACAAAAAAGCAGCGATCATATCAGCAGGATGGGATCCCGGATTGTTCTCGATAATGAGGTCACTGTTCATGTCCGTCCTTCCGGAAGGCGAGAACAACACATTCTGGGGCCCGGGCGTGAGCCAAGGACATTCCGATGCGTTAAGAAGGGTGGAAGGTGTATCGGACGCGATACAGTACACAGTACCGTCGGAGAAGATATTCAACGATGTGAAGAACAGATCTCAAGCAACGTTCACAATGAAACAAAAATTGAAAAGGATATGTTACGTAGTTGCCGAGAAGAACGCCGACAAGGAAAAGATAAAAAAGACCGTAAAACAAATGCCCAATTACTTCGCCGATTACGAAACGGATGTGATATTCATCTCATCGGAGGAAATGAAAAAGGAGCACAGTATGATGAATCACGCCGGCAATATGTTCAGGAACGGTTCTACGGACAAGAACGAAGAACATCAGATGGAATTTAGGATAAAAATTGACAGCAACCCCGGATTCACGGCATCGATAATGGTCGCGTATGCGAGGGCAGCGTTCAGATTGTTCAACGAGAAGAATTACGGCGCAAAGACGGTATTGGATGTTCCCGTATCATATCTTTCAGCAATGGAAAGGGAACAGCAGATAAAGGAGTTGCTGTAAAAAAATGATACCGGAGAACAAATGTTCCAGATGTCCGCTTTCCGAGTTCAGGACGAAGATAGTGATGCCTGACGGGAACGAAAATTCCAACATTGTTCTGGTAGGCGAGGCACCAGGAGAAACGGAAGATCTTACCGGAAGACCGTTCGTCGGAAGATCGGGAAAATTGCTGGAAAAGATAATGAAAGAAGAAGGCATCGAAAGATCGGACGTTCTTATCACGAATACAGTAAAATGTCGTCCTCCGGGCAATCGTGATCCTACGAAAGAAGAGATGGACGCATGCAGGCCGTTCCTTGAGCATGAGTTATCAGGCAAAAGGGTGGTGGTCGGTCTCGGAAGATCAGCGTGCCGCATTTTGATCGGATACGAAGGAAAGATGTCCGACATCGTCAACAAGGAAACAACGATAACGATCAGCGGAAAAGAGATAACTTTTCTGCCGTCGTATCACCCGGCAGCATGCATTTACAACAGCGCATCAAAAGAGGAATTGAAAAGGACGATGAGGATCCTCAGAGAAAGGTACATGGGCGGTGCAGAGCACCGCCCGAAACAGCGGAAGATATGCGATGATCCGATCGCAAAAGATGTTACGGACGCGAAGAACGTTTTTACGGCGGACGCTGCAGCAATAGACTGGAATGACGTCTCCGGCATGATGATAGACATGGACGGAACGGTGTACAAAGGTGACAACGTCATACACGGAGCACCGGAATTCATTGAAAGAGTGAAGAAAAGGAAAATTCCCTTTGTTTTTCTGACGAACAATTCTTCTTCGGACAGAGAACATTATCTCAGTAAATTAACGAAGATGGGTTTCAATGTGAGCATCGATAATATATTAACGTCAACAACAGCAACGATATCGTACCTTTTGAAACATCATCCCGGAAGAACAGTGTATCCGATCGGAACACAAAGATTCGTTAACGAGATAAGAGCAAAAGGTGTAAGGATAGTTGAGAAGGATCCGGACATCGTCCTTCTGGCGTTCGACACTTCGATAACTTATGAAAAAATTAACAACGCATATCATTTCATAAAGAACGGTTCAATGTTCGTAGCAACACATCCTGATGATCTCTGTCCAACGGAACACGGATATGATGTTGATATCGGAGCATTCATAAGATTCCTTGAATCAATGACCGGAGTGAGAACAACGGTCATAGGAAAACCGAACACGCTGATGACGGAAATGGCATCTGAGATAATGAACGTACCGATGAAAAAGATGGTGATGATCGGTGATCGTCTTTACACGGACATGAGAATGGCGTCGGATGCCGGTATCAGGTCAGTAATGGTGCTGACCGGCGAAGCAAGAAGGGAAGATATCAGCGGCGATATACATCCGACGATGGTCGTGAACTCTGTGAACGACCTTATCCTTTGATGCATCCGAGGTCTCGCGCGCGCTCGCGCGTGCTAAAGGCTGGGTCTGACAACTTATATATATAGTAAACGGCGTTGTACGTACGCCTTACAAGGCAGGGATGCATACGGGATCGGATCAAAGGATCTGCTCTCACGGGAAGGGATGGGTTTGTATCTAAAGCAGATAGAATTGGAGAATTTCAAATCATTCGGCGGAAAATTAACTATACCGCTGATGGAAGGATATTTAGCTGTAACGGGACCGAACGGTTCCGGAAAGTCGAATATCTCGGATGCGATATTATTTGTGCTGGGACCGAAAAGTTCCAAGGCGATACGCGCCGGAAAGTTAACCGACCTGATATTTGACGGCGGCCAATCGAAAGCGAAAGCGGATTTCACAAAGGTCTCACTGGTATTTGATAACAAAGATCGAATGATCCCGTGGGACGACGATACGGTGAAATTAACGCGTCTTGTGAGATTGGCGCAGGACGGAGACAATTACAGTTCATATTTCTATGTCAACGAAAGAAAATCGTCAATGACTGAATTTGATAACCTGTTGGCAAGAGCGAGAATAAGCGCAGAAGGTTATAACCTCGTACAGCAGGGTGACGTAACAAGAATAGTTGCAATGGGCAACCTCGAAAGAAGAAGGATACTTGACTCGATATCGGGGATAGCAAGCTTTGACGCCGATCTGGAAAGTGCAGGAAAAGAGAAGGCGGAAACGGAACAGAACATCGAACGCATAAATATAATCATAAAAGAACTGGACGCAACCCTCGAACAGCTGGAAAAAGATATGGTCGAAGCGAGAAAGTATCTCGAAGCACAATCAAGACTGGAAGAAGCGAAAGCACAGATGGTGCACCGTCAGTTAGAGAACGCGGTCGCAGAGGCGGACGGGATCAGAGCACAGCTGTTAAGTTCACAGAATGAGATGGAATCCCTGAAACAAAAGAAGTCAAAACTCATCGACAAGGTGGAAGAACTTGCTGTACGTTTGAGAGACAAAGAAAAAGAGATCGAGGACAAGGCCGGACCGGAATACAAGGAAATAAAGAATAAGATACAGCTCGCATTAATGGAAAAAGCGAAGGCGGAAGCACGCATTGAGAATATCATCGACGACATATCGGAACAGAACGACAGCATAGAACTCAACAAAGAAAGACTGGCGGAAACGGAAAAGGAGTTACAGACGTGCGTAAATTCATCATTATCCGTTAAAAATGATATGGACTCGAAGAAAGAGATGCTTGATAATGCCAATAAAGCGCTGAATGAATTGAGAAAGAACATCTCAAGCGCCGGCGGCGAACTGAAAGCGATACAGGACAGACTTCAGGACACAGAATCAAAGATAGAGATCAAAGCGGAAGAGCAGCAACAGTGTGAGATAAGAGTTGCAAAAGCGGAATCCGCAAAAGGAACGGCGGAAACGAACGTTGCGTCATACGAAGAACAGCTGCAGAACGCAGATTTCGAGATAAAGGACGCAGAATGGAATCTAAAGGAGTTCAGAGAACAGAGCGGTTCCGCCGATCTGCAGCAATTCACATCCAAGATAATGAACGCCAGAAAGAAGGAAGCGGAACTGGAGAAACAGGAATCCGAACTTAACATGATAATATCAAAATTATCGGCGGATTACGAATCCCTGAAGGCGGAAAAGAGAGTTACGGAAAGGGTACAGCAAAGCGAAGGCGTATCCGCAATGCTTGAACTCAGAGATAAAGGACAAATGAAAGGCATCCACGGAACGGTCATGGAACTGGCCACCGTTGATAAAGAATTCGAAACAGCGTTATCCGTCGCAGCGGGCGGAAAGATGCAGGCGGTCATCGTAGATGATGACCAAGTTGCGGAAGAGGCGATAAACTTCCTCAAGAAGAACGGGTACGGAAGGGTCACGTTCTTACCGCTGTCAAAGATGAGAGAAGGCAAGCCACGCGCAAAGGCAATAATGATAGAAAAGGAAACATCAGGATATGCGATAGATCTCATAAAATTCAATCCCAAATACAGAGTAGCGTTCTGGTACGCGCTCGGTGATACGTTAGTTGTTAACACAATGAGTGAAGCAAGACGCCTGATGGGTGATGTCCGTATCGTAACAAAAGCAGGCGAACTGATAGAAGCATCGGGCGCAATGGTCGGCGGTACCGTGAATACAGCGGCAACATTCAAATTCGGTCCCGCTTCGGAATCGAAGATGAACTCAGCCGGCACGGAACTGAGGAACGCGACCGCTTCGCTGGACGCACTGAAGCAGATGTTAAGGGATATCAGACAGGAGATACGCAACTACGACGATGAGATGCGTTCAGTGTCAACCGGCGCAGCCGGCGTTCAGGGAAAGATAGCGGGATACGAGACACAGCTGAACATCCTGAGGCAGAACAGGAAGAAGGCAAGTGATGATCTCAACGCAGAGAAACAGAAGCTTGCTGAACTTCAAAAAGAAATGAACAATGCGTCGGACGAATTGAAAAAGTTAACGGATCAGTTAACATCGCTCAAAGACGAGAGGACTAGATTACGAAAGTCATTGGTGGACATAGCGCCGGAAGGACTGCAGGAAAAGATACAGACGACGCAGGATGATGTGATACGGTTACAAAGCGAGGCGAATGATCTGGCAATGGAATATGCCTCACTGCTCGCGGAACAGGATGCGATAGAAAGCGTAAAGAGCGGACTTCTTAACGATATAAACGCAGCCAATAGTAAAATTTCATCAAAAATGAACGAAAAGAAAGCGGAAGATGAAAAGATAGAACGTTCGACCACGGACATGAACGGTCTGAAACGCATAGAGAACGATTTCGAAAGTAAATTAGGCAATTTACGTGAACAAAGAGATAACATACTTCAGGACAAGAGCAGAACGGAAGCGGACAGTTCGAACCTGACATCAGCGATAACGGCAAAACTGGCGGTACTCACAGGTTACGAAGCGAAGATAGAGATAAGCGACGAGATCGTGAAACAACTCAAGGAAGAGGTATCGTCGCTTACGATACATGTGAACGACGTACCGTCGGAAGAAGAGATAAAGAGAACGATAAAGTCGTGCGAAACGGTAATGGCAAAGATAGGTTCCGTGAATCTGAGAGCGATAGACGATTACGACGAGAAGAAGGAAAGACATACTCGTCTTTCAGCTGACGTCGACAAAATGAACGTACGTATCGACGAATTGACAACACTGATGGATTCCATAAACAAAGAGAAGAAAGGACTGTTCATGGAAGTGTACGACGGTGTTAACGCTAATTTCAGAGAAATATACGCAGAACTGTCGGACGGCGGCGAAGCGTACATGAAATTAGAGAATGAAGAACTGCCGTTTGACGGGGGATTACTGATAAACGCGAAACCGAAGAACGGTAAGATGTTAAGGCTGGACGCACTGAGCGGCGGTGAAAAGAGTTTAACAGCATTGGCGTTCATATTCGCGATACAGGAACTGCAGCCTTCGCCGTTGTATGTTTTGGACGAGGTGGACATGTTCTTGGATTCCGTGAATGCCGAGATGGTAGCAAAACGCGTAAAGAAGAGCTCACTGAAGGCACAGTTCGTTCAGGTCTCTTTAAGGAAAGTTACATTGGCGTTAGCGGAACACCTGATAGGTGTGACGCGTGAACGTACGGGAATAAGCAAAATAATTATACAGCCGGACCTTGCCGAAGTATCTAAGTACGAGGATGAGGCGGCAAAGAACAAGAAGGATGGGAATTGAATGGGAACGGATGCGATGGATGGGATGGAGCAGCATCTGCTGTTCCATAAGGCGCTGATAGACGACAGCGTCGGAACGGAAAAGATAGATCGATACATAGGTATGCTCAAAGAGCGAGGACAATGCGAAACCATGAACGATCCGATAGACGAGTCGATAAGATCGGTTTTCAGTCTGGTACTGGAACATGATCTCGATCCGTGGTCTATCGATATCGTAGAATTCGCTAAGATGTATTCTGTCAGGAAAGTAAAGAGTTCGGTGGACATGATAGTCGCCGGAAAACTGATACATATGGCGTGGAAGATACTTCGCATGCAATCGGACGTGACATTACAGGAAGGGGAACGTCAGGACCTCTTCGCAGATGAATGGGATATTAACGTTGACTTTGATGCGATGTATGAACCCGATAAACTGTACGTACCGGACGTGGAGTTCAGGGAAGCGGTAAGACGCAATTCAACGAGAACGGCAACAATGTTCGAACTCTTGGACGCGTTCGAAGATGCCAGAGAGGAAATAGAGCTGCACCTGATACGCGAACAGGCGAGACAGGAACAGAAGGAAAGGGAACCGAGAAGGTTCAGCAACAAGGCGCACGAAGAAGATGATAAAAAAGACGTGCAGAACGTTCTCGAAAAGATAGAACATCTGGGAACGGGACCGATAATGATGCATGATCTTTTCGTTAACGATATAAAAGCAAATATCACAACATTCGTTTCAATACTCCATCTGGTAAAGGAAGGGGTATTGTCGATATGGCAAGACAATATGCCATACGGCGAGATATTCGTGGAAAAGAAGATAGAATGGAGCGACGGAAAGATAGAGGACGCCGCAGTACAGGGAATAGAGATGAAGAAGGTGGTCTGAGTTGGATCCGCGGGGTGCCGTTGAGGCGGCGCTCTTCGCAAGCGCAAAAGGTCTGCGGGTCGTAGATATCGCAGACCGTACGGGCTTGACGGAAGAGACCGTCCGAGTATCGCTTAAATCATTGACCATAGAATATGAAAGAATGGGATCGGCGATAAAGATAGCGAAGATAGATTCTGAATATGCATTTCAGTTAAAGGATGAATACGCACATTACGCGGAAAAATTCTCAGAATCGGAAATATCAAGATTCGTTCTCAGAACCGCCGCGGCGATCGCTTACAACCAGCCGGTGCTTCAGTCCGAATTGTTCAGGACGCTTGGCGCAAGGGTTTACGACGATGTACGCAAATTAACGGAACTTGATCTTATAAACGGAAGACAGAAAGGCCAGACGCTTGAACTTACAACAACGAGAAGATTTGCAGAATATTTCGGAATAGAAGGAACAAGCAAAGCGGACATAAAGAAGTGGATAGAGAAGATGGATAAAAGGAACTGATCCGTACAGCGGAAGAACATACGGCCGCACCGTTCCGCGGCCGTATGTTCCGCATCCACCTATGCACGTACGCACAGGGACAAGAATATTTGATAATAGTAAACATTTATATAGAAGAACTAACTTTAGCCAAACAAGGTTCCAATCTAATGGAGGTTTGAAGACTATGGGTATGGGTAACGCACCTATATTGATCCTTAAAGAAGGTACTAAGAGAGACAAAGGAAAGGACGCTCAGTTCAACAACATCGCAGCGGCAAGAACAATATCCGACGCGGTAAGAAGCAGCCTCGGTCCGAGGGGAATGGACAAGATGCTCGTCGACTCGATGGGCGACGTGATAATAACGAACGACGGCGTAACGATATTGAAAGAAATTGATGTACAACACCCGGCAGCAAAGATGCTGGTCGAAGTTGCAAAGACACAGGACGCAGAGGTCGGCGACGGTACGACAACGTCGGTGATAATCGCAGGCGAACTTCTGAAGAAGGCCATAGACATGGTCGACTCAAGTGTCCACCCGACGATAATCGCAAGCGGTTACAGACTTGCGAACTCGAAAGCACAGGAGATCCTGATAGACGTTTCCACAAAAGTTTCCGTCAAAGATGACAAACTTTTGAGGAAGATAGCAGAAACAGCGATGATAAGCAAGCAGGTCAACAACTCCAAGGAGTTCTTCGGGGACCTCGTTGTGAATGCAGTGAAGACAATAGTCGAAAAAGGCGACAAGGGAAAACTTACCGCAGATCTCAGGAATATCCAAGTGGTCAAGGTAACGGGCGGCTCAATGGACGACACGTTCCTTACGAAAGGACTGATAATTGACAAAGAACCGGTACATCCGTCGATGCCCAGACTCATCAAGAACGCAAAAGTTGCATTGATGGATGCTCCGTTCGAAGTTAAGAAGACGGAAATAGACGCAAAGATAGAGATAACCGATCCGAGCCAGTTGGGCGCGTTCCTCGCAGAGGAAGAGAACATGCTCAGAAGGATGGTCGAAAAGATCAAGGCCGTTGGCGCGAACGCGGTGTTCTGCCAGAAGGGAATAGACGATCTGGCGCAGCACTTCCTTGCGAAAGAGGGAATATATGCGGCAAGACGTGTCAAGAAGGACGACATGGAAAAACTTTCGAGATCCACAGGCGCAAGCATCGTCAACAAATTCGATGAACTTGAGAAAGCGGACCTCGGTATCGCAGGTTTGATAGAAGTCAGGAAGATGCAGGAAGAGGAGATGACATTCGTCACCGAACTGAAGGACACAAAAGCAGTATCGATACTCATAAGAGGTGGTACGAAGCACGTGATCGATGAGATAGAAAGATCGCTCATCGACGCATGGAGTGTCGTGAAAGTCGCGATAGAGGACGGAATGATGGTCACCGGCGGCGGTTCAACAGCTGTTGAATTGGCAATGAGACTGCGCGAATATGCGGCATCCATCGGCGGAAGGGAGCAGATCGCAATAGATGCGTTCGCATCGGCGATGGAGATAATCCCGACAACGCTGGCAGAGAATGCCGGTCTTGATCCGATAGACATACTCATCGAGATGAGAAAACAGCACAAAGCAGGCAAGAAGCATGCAGGTCTCAACCCCTTTACAGGTAAGGTAGAGGATATGCTGAAACTCGATGTCATCGAACCGTACAGGATAGGCAAACAGGCGATCAACTCGGCAACGGATGCGGCGGTCATGATACTCAGGATCGACGATGTCATCGCGGCCCGCGGTATGCCTATGCCGTCAGGTCCCCCGGGAGGAATGCCGCCCGGCGGAATGGACATGGACGATTAGAACGAAACGGGGGTCAAACCCCATTTTTAATTTATATATCAACTAACGGAGGATGAACTGTATGACCGTAAAGGTTGCCGCTGAAAAGATAAGACAGGAAGCCGACGAAAAGATAGCGGCAGCGGAAAAAAAAGTATCCGAGAATCTGGAGATGGCAATGAGGATACAGGCAGACTTCGATAATTATAAGAAAAGGATACAGCGGGAGAACGAAGAGTTCAGGAAATATGCGTATGAGCCGCTGATGTCCGATCTGCTGGTGATACTGGACGATCTCGAACGTGCATTGTCGCACGCATCGGAGGACATAACAGCGGGAGTGAACGGCATTCACCAGAATCTGATAAAGATCCTTTCATCAAAAGGATTGACGGAAATAAACGCAAATGGAAAATTCGATCCGAACATTCACGAGGCGCTGTGCGCCGAGCCGGGCGACGAGGACGGAAATATAACCGAAGTTTTCCAAAAAGGATACAGGATCGGCGACCGTATACTGAGATACGCAAAAGTAAAGGTAACAAGAAAAGAAGGTGAGCAGAAATGACTAGGATAATCGGAATTGATCTGGGAACAAGCAACTCGGCCGCCTCTGTCATGGAGGGCGGAAGGCCTGCGATGGTCCCGAGTGCAGAGGGGACGAGCGCAGGAGGCAAAGCCTTCCCGTCGTACGTAGCATTCACGACCGACGGCCAACTGCTGGTCGGAGAACCGGCAAGGAGGCAAGCGGTCACCAACCCGAACGGGACGATAAAGAACATAAAGAGAAAGATGGGCACCAGCGAAACGACAAAGGTCTACGGAAAAGAGTACACACCGCAGCAGATATCGGCGTTCATACTGCAGAAAGTGAAACGCGACGCAGAATCCTATCTCGGCGAGACAATATCAAAAGCGGTGATAACCGTTCCCGCATATTTCAATGATAACCAGCGTCAGGCAACAAAGGATGCCGGCGCGATAGCGGGTCTTGAAGTTGTTCGGATAATAAACGAACCGACGGCCGCCGCATTGGCGTACGGCCTTGACAAGAGCGGCGTCGAACAGAAGATATTGGTATTCGATCTGGGCGGCGGAACGCTGGACGTAACGATAATGGAGTTCAGCGACGGTGTGTTCGAAGTGATATCCACCAACGGCGACACGAAGCTGGGCGGCTCGGATATGGATGAACTGCTCACGTCGTATGTGTTAAAAGAATTCACAAAGCGCGAAGGCATAGATCTTACGAACGACAGCATGGCATTCTGGAGGGTGCGTGAGGCGTGCGAGAAGGCAAAGATAGAATTGTCAACGACAATGCAAACAGAAATCAATCTGCCGTTCATAAGTTCCGACGCGTCCGGCCCGAAACATCTGATACAGACGCTCACACGTGCGAAACTGGAAGAATTGGTATCGCCTATAGTGAACAGGTGCAGAGGCCCGATAGAAACGGCAATGAAGGATGCGAAGTTAACAAAGGACGGAATAAACAAGATAATAATGGTCGGCGGCCCGACAAGGATGCCGATAGTTCAGAATTTTGTTGAAGATATCGTAGGATCGAAGATACAGCGCGGGATAGATCCGATGGAGTGCGTGTCGATGGGCGCAGCCGTACAGGGTGCGGTGCTCTCAGGTGAAGTAAAAGATGTGTTACTGCTTGATGTGACGCCTCTTTCCTTAGGCATAGAGACGTTAGGAGGAATAGCGACAAAACTCATCGACCGCAACACAACAATACCGACGAAGAGGTCGCAGGTCTTCTCAACAGCAGCGGACAATCAGCCGTCCGTTGAGATCCATGTTGTTCAGGGTGAACGTGACATGGCATCAGACAACACATCACTGGGTCGTTTCAATTTAGACGGCATTCCGCCGGCGCCGAGAGGCATACCTCAGATCGAAGTTACATTCGACATTGATGCGAACGGGATAATCAACGTATCCGCAAAAGATAAGGGAACAGGCAAGGAACAGAAGATCACGATAATGTCGTCGAACAAGCTGAACAAGGACGAGATAGACAGAATGGTCAACGAAGCCGCCCAATTCGCAGATGCGGACAAAGCGAAGCGTGAGAACATCGAACTTATGAATCAATCGGAAACGGCGATATACACAGTTCGCAAGTCACTTGACGAGTTGGGCGAAAAAGTGAACAACGAAGAGAGAGCGAACGTCGAGGCCGCGATATCTGATCTGGAAAATGCAAGAAAAGCAGGTGACAGCGCCCAGATAAAGGCAAAGATGGATGCCCTGTTCAAAGCGATGGAACCCATATCCAAGAAGATATATCAGGACGGATGCGGACCGAACTGCGGACCGAACGCAGACAGCGGTAACGGAAAAGATGATTACGTGGATGCTGATTACAAGATAGTGGACGAAGAGTGATGCCTGAGGATTACTACAAAACATTGGGCGTAAGCAAGACCGCATCAGCGGACGAGATCAAGAAGGCATACAGGAAGTTAGCGAGAGAGAATCATCCGGACGTGTCCAAGGATCCGAAGGAAGTTGCGGAAGAAAAATTCAAAGAGATATCCGAAGCGTATGAAGTATTGTCGGACGAATCGAAAAGAAGAACGTACGATCAGTATGGACATGCGGGTGTGAATCAGCAGTTCAGCGGCGGAGGGTTCTCGTGGAGCGATTTCACGCACTTCGACGATATACGCGATATCTTCGGTTCATCCGGAAGTATATTCGATATGTTCTTCAACGGCGGCGGCCGCGGAAGGCAAAGGAACGCGCCGGTACAAGGCGAATCGTTACGGTATGATGTTAAAATAACATTGAACGAAGTTCTGAACGGAAGGACGGAAGAGATACAGGTGCCGCACACGTTATCATGCACGGATTGCAACGGAACGGGAGGAAAGGACGGCAGAACGGAAACGTGTGTCCAATGCAACGGCGCCGGTCAGATGCAAACTGTCCGCAACAGCCCGTTCGGGCGGATCGCGTCAGTTACGGATTGTCAGAAATGCGGCGGAACGGGAAGGACGTACAAAGAACGCTGTGCAAAATGCCGCGGTTCCGGACGGATATCAAGAACAAATACAGTAAGCGTTCCCATACCGAAGGGAATAGAGGACGGCACGAGATTAAGGATACAGGGCGAAGGCGATGCCGGATACAACGGAGGTCCGTCAGGTGATCTCTTTGTTGTTGTTCACGTTCAAGACGATAAAAGATTTGAAAGGGAAGGCATCAACCTGTGGACAGAGGTCACAACGACATATCCGAGATTGGTATTGGGGGGAACGGAGGACGTGATCACGCTGGAAGGTGAGACCGCCAAAGTTACGATACCGCCGGGTACGCAAGTTGATTCCGTATTGAGGATACAAGGCAAAGGGCTGCCGAAGTTCAGGAGCAACTCCAGAGGGGATCTTTTCCTGCGTGTGAGGATAGACGTCCCTTCAAGGGTATCAGAGGAAGAGAAGGAATATCTCAGAAAACTTGACGAAAAGGCAGGCTCACCGAAAAGATCAAAAGGATTCTTTAAAAAGTGAATCGAAATTCATTTTTTTGGCTGTGCAGGAACGACATCTCTCAGTATCTCGCAATAACAATAAAATACGCGGAATATTTATACAGCCAATCAGACGGCTGGGGAAATAAATGGGTAAAGTAAACATTCTCGGAGTGATCGGCGGTGCGTTAGCAGCAGTTTCGGTATTTTTGACATGGATCGTGATAGGTCCGATAGAGATAACCGGATGGGAGATATTCGACAACTCCACCGGTTATGAGGTCTATTATCTTCTGATACCGATGATCGTATTGGTGCTTGGCGGCGTTGCCATTTTATTGTCATTGTTGGGAGTACGCGGAATAACGGGCATGATAGGAAGTTCTCTTCTCACTTTGCCGATAATATTCATATTATTATTCCTGGAAGATGTGGGCGCATTAGAATTCATGGAGATAATGGATATAATAGACCTGATGGGAATAGGTGCATTCATGTGTATCGCTTCCGGTGTCGTTCTGATGATATCAAGATATGTAGGCGGCAAGAAATAGAACGCATTCGTCCCGTTAAATTCTAAAGAAAGGAAGGTAGGGGCAACACCCCTGTTTTTCTGCATTATCAGGTGCCGAAGAAGGCTCTGACGTTCGGTCTGAGGAAATACCACGCAAGGAATGCCGCAACGAACAGTCCGAACACTCCTGAGAAATCTCCCGTTACAATTGAGTATATGCCGAATACTATGTCAAGAGCCAGCAATACTATCACAAGATACCAGCCGAGCGTGCTGCCTTTCCAGAGGAAGTATGCTACGATCAGCATCAGCAGGCCGATCACAAGGAAGAACCCGCCGAATATAATGCCAAACTCTAATATCTCGAGTGCGGAGCCGAGGGCGACTATCGAGAGTCCGCCGAGCAGCAAAAGCACTCCGCCGAGAGCCATCAGTATGCAGATTATGGACAGAAACGTAGGTCTTTGTGCCATGCTCTGC
This sequence comes from Methanomassiliicoccaceae archaeon, assembly GCA_009784745.1. GTDB lineage: Archaea > Thermoplasmatota > Thermoplasmata > Methanomassiliicoccales > Methanomethylophilaceae > Methanomicula. The sequence continues at coordinate 27,087 of WQXR01000001.1, forward strand.
GGAACGTTGTCCAACTATATAAAAAGGAAGCGGGCGCGTCAACGGACGCGCCGTGTTTCTGAGTACCGTTCAGTACGTGCGCTCCGGTTTGAAATAAGCGATCATCTGCGGCTGATACAATATCACGAGAACAGCGATCGCAAGTATCAGTTCGATAAGGCTCAAATATCCGCCGCTGACGACGTCGAACACAGAGAAGAATATCGCGATCGCCAACACAATAATGAGCACAGTCCTTCCGCCGTTCGAACCGCTGTACAGCAGGAACGCAAGGATGAGCGAAAATATCCCCAGAAAGATGAATAAACCCGCAACGATGATCAGGATGGCATCTATCAGATCCTCAAAAAGTTCCTCATATCCTTCCATGCCGGTGATGTCGATATCCGTACCAAGCGCAAGAAAACCTTGTAAAATGTAATACAATCCGACCGCGGCGACGATCGCCACGGCTATCCAAAGCATCACAGGTTTTCCATTATACGTTGAATTAAGGTCCATGTACACGCAGCACAATGCACAGATAAAAACCTAACCTGCGGCGTTTTGCACATATGAGCCAGTTATAATCGGCGATAAGAACAACGTATCATGACAGCAAGAGGTCAATAACATTCCTGTACGCGTTCCGTACGGAGTTTATGTCGTTGACGCTTATCGTGTACATAGGTCCCTGTTCCGAATAATCACCGATAGCGGATGCGTTCGTAAGATCATCACCGATCTTCAAAATTCCGTTAACATCCTTCTCAACCGCCTTTTTAGCGATATCATCAAAACAAAGGTATTTTCCGGATCCGTTACGTATCTCGTTCTCAATACCGTTCGTTTGGAAAGAAATTATCAAAGCAGCTTCCAACAAGCGTCTCATGACGAGAGCGCAGGAATCGAATGATCCGTTCCTGTATGATGTATTAATCTGCATGACAAGACGATCAAGACCTTCCTTTCTTTTCTTACATCTCGTTATGTCAACGACCTCAAAGATCTCGGGTGCCGCTGTTTCCGTGTTCTTTATCCACAAATGTCCGTATTTTGAATCCAGCGCTCTGAGCGCTTCGCTTTTGAATGAGAGACTTCCGTCAAGTTTCTTATCGAATGACGGATGTTTTTTCATATCATTTTTCAAAGCATCCGCATCTTTCACGGTGACATCAACATCCTCGAACAGTTCTAACACTTTTTTCACGGAGAACATTGTGAACTTCTTTTCCTTTACCAAGTAATAACAAAAGAGTTCAAAATTCTCAATATCGGAATTTGAACCCATTTCGCATGCGCAGGCAAAATCAGGTATGCGCAGAACGGAAACGGACGTTCCGTGAACGCCGCTTCCCCAGAGATGTCCGTACTTCTTTTCCAATGCTCTCAGCACATCATTCTTGAATTTCAATGTGCCTTCAATGCCGTGCGGTCTGAAAGAATCATATTTTTTCGTTCTTTTCTTCAATTCATTAGCATCCGGAACGGGAAGTCCCGCTTCCTCGTACATCGGGATTATCTTTTTCGGGGAGAACGAGAACGCATCCTCTTCCTTCGAAAGATAGTAACAGAACAGTTCGAAATTCTCCATCTCGTCCTTGGAGACCATGTTGCACGCGTCAGCGAAATCTGCCAATTGCATATTCTTACCCTAAGGGTGTTCATCACATACAGGGATAAACCGTTTGCGCTGATATATGTGCGAAAATGAAGGATATACACAAAATGGTGATATGGCGCCGAGGAGGAGATTTGAACTCCCGAGGCGTTGTCGCCAGTGGTTTTCGAGACCACCACCTTACCGGACTAGATTACCTCGGCACTGTTCTGCGGGAGAACGTTCATCTATATTTACGCTTTGTTCGAGATTAGGTTTATTATCTTCGTTAGTATAAGGGAAGTGCACGTTCTCGTGCGCATGTCCAAGGGGGAGAACATTTGGCAACGGTCAGGAGAGCACTTATCAGCGTGTCCGATAAAAAAGGGATAGTTGAGTTCGCAAAGGAATTGGCTGCGTTGAACATTGAGATCATTTCAACGGGCGGAACGTACAACCTTCTGAAAGAGAACGGATTAAAAGTTATCGAAGCGGCCGAGGTAACAGGATCGCCGGAAATGCTGGACGGGCGCGTCAAGACGTTGCATCCGAACATCCACGCGGGCATATTGGCAAGACGCGATAAGAAGGAACACATGGACGCGATCAGGAAAATGAACATCGGAACAATAGACATGGTCGTTGTTAACTTATATCCGTTCAAACAGACGGTATTGAAGAAAGCGTCATTGGACGATATCGTTGAGAACATAGATATCGGCGGCCCGAGCATGATACGGGCCGCAGCCAAGAATTACGATTCCGTAGCAGTTATAACGAATTCCGATCAGTATGATGAAGTCATAGAACAACTGAAGGAGAACGGTTCTCTGAACAAAGAGATATTATCAAAACTGATGGCAGAGGCATTCATTGCGACCGCCAACTACGATGCAATGATAGCGAAAACAATGTTCAAGGAGTTCTGTGAAGGTTTCCCGCGGTCGCTCCCTATACCTTCGGAAAAGGTAATGGACCTGAGATACGGCGAAAATCCAAATCAGAAAGCGGCGTTCTATTCCGATCCGTTCACACCCGGGACCACTGTTGCAAGATCTGAGCAACTTCACGGAAAGGAATTATCATTCAATAACATACTAGACCTCGATAAATCGCTGGATATAGGAATGGATTTCGAAAGGCCTACGGCCGTCGTGATGAAACATACGAATCCCTGCGGTCTCGCTTCTGCAGATGACATTTACGAAGCGTTTGTTACCGCTTATGCCGTTGATCCGTTATCGGCATTCGGTTGTGTGATATGTCTGAACAGAGAATGTGACGTCCGCACAGCGGAGGAGATATCAAAATATTTCGTTGAAGCGGTGATCGCGCCGAATTTCGAGAACGAAGCATTAGAGATACTGACGAAAAAGAAGAACATACGATTATTGAGAACGAACTCCCCCATATCCCCTGCACAAAGATTCCGCGAAGATAAGATGAAGAAGGTCCAAGGCGGTTATCTCGTTCAAACGGACGAGGATGTTCTCATCGATCTCAAAACACTGAAAGTGGTAACGAAACGTTCACCCACAGATGAGGAATTAAAAGCATTAGGATTTGCATGGAAACTTGCTAAGCATGTCACTTCCAACGCGGTCGTCTACGTAAAAGGGGAAAGAGCAGTAGGAATAGGAGCGGGACAGATGAGCCGTGTCGATTCGGCGATGATAGCGCGCGTAAAAGGCGGCGAGGGAACAAAAGGAAGTGTAATGGCATCGGACGCGTTCTTCCCGTTCCGCGACGGTGTTGATGAAGCGGCCAAAGCCGGTGTAACAGCGATAATCCAGCCAGGAGGATCGATAAGGGATCAGGAAGCAATAGACGCCGCCGATGAGCACGGAATGGCGATGATATTCACCGGCTGCCGCGTGTTCCGTCATTAGCATCGTCATCAATGACAATAGGAAGGCCTTGAGCCTTCCTTTTCATATGTCCGCCGGGGCCGCCTCGTTCTATCCTTGCCTTTTCTATACATTCATCGGAACTGCATACGAATGCGGCAAAAACGAAGTTTGTTGCGGTCTTTCCGCAAAATTGACACTCATGGTCTTCAATTCTCATAACTTCCGCAACGGTACGTAATGATTAATCTTTTCCCATAAATTGATAAACGAAGTTTGTCTATTGATGTCATGGTCACCGCCGGCGATGTCGTATCATTATTTTCGCTTACCTCATGCACAGGATGCGGAAGGTGCGGCAAAGTATGTCCGAGCGGCCGCAACGGAGGGCCGTGTCCGAATGACATAATAGAAATTATGGTCAACTCACAGCCGACCTCCGAAATTCATGCGGATGCGTGGAAATGTTTGATGTGCCATCGCTGTTCGATGGAATGCCCGAAAGGTATTGACGTAACGAGAATGATGAGGATGCTGAGATACATCTCACCGGAGATACCGAAAAGATTTGTCAAAGCAAGCGAAACACTGGCAGAGCAGGCCTGCGCATTTCCAGTGAACGAAGCGGTCAACAAAAAAAGAACGGATCTCAAGTTAAAAAGGATCGATATTTCCGAGAAAGCGGTCAGCGAATTAAAAGAGATAATAAGAACAACGGGGTTCCGTAATGAATGATATTGTCCTTTATCCGGGGTGTTTGATAAGATCGCGATTGCCGTTCCTGGAAGCGGCTGTAAGATTCATCCTGAAGAAACTGAACATCGCCGCTGACGATATGGAAGATGCAACATGCTGTATCGAACCCGTCGGCCTCAGATCAATGGGTCCGCGAACATGGTTGGCAGCAACCGCAAGGATACACTCTGTCGCTTCCGGAAGAAAGATATTGACACTTTGCGACGGCTGTGATCTGTCGTTAGCGGAGGCCGGAAAGGAATTATCAACGCAGGACGGAAAAGAAAGTGTTAAAGAAATAATAAAGGACATCGGGCGCACCGTCAGCGTTACGGAGACAATAGGTCTTCTGGAATTCCTGCATTCGAATCTTGACAAAATAAAAGATAATATTGTTACCGAGATAGATTTCAACATTGCTGTATTCCCCGGATGCCATTGTGAAGCGGCATGCAAAATGAAGGGAATGTCGGCTGCGGATATGTTATCAGATATCGTGAACGCATTGGGAGGCAACGCCGTCCGCCTTCCCGCGGACCTGTGCTGCGGCGGAGGATTGGCCGGAGTGGACGATGAATTGGAAAAGAAGGTGATGCATGAATCGATATCATCAATGCGTAACGCAGATACAATAGCAGTGGTGACATCATGCCCTTTCTGCTTCCTGCAGTTCGACCTCATCGGAAGACAAACAACGTTACATGTGGCGGAATTGGTAGCATCGGGAATGGGGTGGCAGGAGGATGCGCACCGCCATCACAGAACGAAATGATCGTTCATCTGACATTCAAAGAAAAATGAATTGCCTTCACAGAGTGAGTAAGCGAACCCATTGATATGATGTCGGCGAACTTTGCGTATCCGGCAGCATTCTCGGCGGTTATATTTCCGGACACTTCGATCATCGCTTTGCCTGCTTTTCTGACGGCGGCGGCGATACGTTCCGCTTCCGCCGGACAGGCGTTGTCGATCATGACGATGTCCGCAACGTTCGCAGCCATGACCGCATCATCGATATTCTCAATCTCTATCTCTATTCTTTTATCGATCTGGGTATGTTTGATGATGTTCACGATGTTCATCATACCGCCGGCCGCTTTTATGTGATTATCCTTTACCAATATCATATCATAAAGGCCGTACCTGTGCGGCATACCACCACCCAATATTATAGCTTTCTTCTCGTACGCTCTGAACCCGGGCGTTGTTTTTCTGGTGCCGGCTATCTTGATGTTATTGTTAACGGACATGCATTCGGTAACGATATCATTCACTGCCGTCGCAATTCCGCTCATTCTCATCATCATGTTCAGCGCCGTACGTTCGGCGGTCATTATCCTCTTTAGCGGGCCGGTGACGGTCATCACCGCAGTACCTTTCTTCACACGGGCACCGTCCTTTACACGCTTTTCGCATTTTGCGTTAAGCATCTTAAAGATCTTTCCCGCTTCCTCTAGTCCCGCGATCACGGCGTCATTCTCGCAGACGATATCAGCTGAACCGTCAACATCGGGAACGAACATCTCCGTTGTTATGTCGCCGGTACCGATATCCTCGTTCAGAAATTTTCTGAGATCATCAGACATCTAACCTGAACTCCTCTCCGAGTTTCGGAAGAATGACGTTGTAATCATCTTTCAGATCATTCAGGAACAGTTCACGGGTATCAGAGTGCATCAGAACAACGTTCTTCGGATCACATTTCCGTACGAATTCAACGATCTGGTCATGGTCGGCGTGCGCTGAGAAATCGTATTTGTGAACTTCGCATTCCACCTTCATTATCTCGCCGTCCATCATGACGCATCCGTTATCCATCAGCATACGGCCGTTGGTATCTTCTGCTTGATAACCAACCAAGAGGATGGCGTTCTTCGGGTTCTTCCCCATTTCGCGCAGATATCCCAGTACGGGGCCGCCGTCGAGCATCCCGCCGGTCGTTACGATGATCTCTCCTTTACTCGATTGTGACCTCATGTTCGGATTCCTTACTTCTTGGAACACTCTCTTTGCGCTCTTGAGTTTTTTGTGATCCAGAAGATATTCCGGGTAATTCATGTAAAGGCGTGTTATACTCCTGCCCATCCCGTCCACCCACATGTCATAGCCGCTGTTCCTGAGCAAAAGCATTATCTCCTGCGTTCGTCCCGTTGCAAAGCAAGGTATCAGGACGCGTCCTCCTCTGTCGGTAACTTCTGCTATTTTGTTAAGGAACATCGCTTCCGATTCCTTTCTCGGTATGTGGATACGTCCGCCGTACGTTCCTTCGATGAACAGATTTTCACAATCGACCGAACGTGCCGGTCCGACAAGCCTTGTGCTTATTGTATGAATATCACCGGAATATACTGTGGACGTGTCACCGACGATCTCGAACATCGCCGCACCCGGCACATGGCCGGCAGAATGCATCGTAATATCAAAATCATCAAGATCCGCGGTGTCACCGAACGTCAGCGGAATGACGTTCCTCATCGTTCTGTCTATATCTCCTTTCGTATAAGGGAGAGGATAATTCTCCGATTTTGCAATTTTTAGGCTGTCGTTCATCATTATCTCGCTTACTTCCGCGGTGAGCGGAGTTGTGAAAAGTTCACAATTATCGCGGCCGCAGACACTCGGCACCATTCCGCAGTGGTCCAGATGGCAATGCGTTAAGAAAACGCGATCTATCCGGCCGCTCTCAAGCGGATATTCCGGCGGTTTCGTGGGACTCATGCCGTATTCGAATAATGACGTTATTCCGTTATACTGCATCGTCATTCCCATGCGGCCTATGGCATCCGCTCCGCCCAAGAATCTGAATTTCATTTCCATTGGTATCTCTCCCGTTTGTATGTTCGCCTTTTGTAAAGGACTTTGTGAAAAGAGGTCGGACGACCTCTTTGGACCTGCATTCTATAGGAAGCGCACGCATCAGCGGGCGCATACATTTAAAGGCCGATTGTCAACAGTGGTATTTAACTCTGTTTGAAAAGAAGACGGAATGTTTTGACAAGTAGTTATTCTTACTGTAAGGATAACCTCTTTTCAAAACGGAAAAGAAGACGGAAAGATATACGTTCCGGCGTTATCAAACGTCATTGATCGATAATCCTGTGAAACTTATATCGTAACACTTCAGCTCGTGTCTGAGCATCTCCGCTTTGTTCTTCAGAGAACCGATGTCTAATTTTTTCGGATTGCGTTTAACGTCTATGAGCTCAACTCTCTTTTCAACGTCATTGAGAACGACAATATCTATTTCCACATCACCTTTTCTGTTCCAGTAGGTGCCAACTTCCGTGTATGTTCCTTCTTCGATGATCCTTTGTCTGAAATAATTTTCCAGCACCTTTCCGAGGTATTCATCAAGACCGTTCCTTATGACCTTGTTAAGGAGATCCATCCTTCCGGACTCGATGTGATCGATATAAGGCAGAATGAACCTGAAATAGAAACTAAGGTACATATCGGCAACATACCATCTGGCGTTGCGGCTCCCGGGTTCCGAGAACACAGGATTTATCTGTTTTATGAACGAATACTCGCTCTCAAGTCTTTGGAGGTACGCACCCGTGTCCATGCCCAAGATGTTATCGATCTCCGGTCTGCGGTTCTTGCCTCCGGCGATCAGTTGCATTATTGAAAAATGTGTCTTATGGTCTTTCCCGAACTCAGATACCGTCATATCCTTTCCGTCTCTGACGAATACGGAATCAATTGATGTCACTCCGTCGATCATCTTCTCCGCGGTATCCTTTCCGGAATCCATGAGTATCTCCAGATAACCCGGGACACCGCCGGTGAGCATGTACAGCGTGAGGATGTCGTTCTGAGTATAATTTTGATCGTGCTCTTTCAGGATGGTCTTCATAACGGCGATCGAAAAAGGGCGGAGAACGATCTTTGACGTTGCCCTTCCGAACAGCGGCTCATTTGAATCTTCGAACAGTTTGATCATCATAGAATGTACCGAACCGCTGACGATGAGGTTCACTCTGGAGGAGTTCTTGTAAAGATCCCATATCTCCTGTATCTCGCCGTATACGACATCATTCACGTACTTGAGATTCTGGAACTCATCTATCATGATGGTAAGGGGTTCCTCTCGGGAAGATATCATCAATGCCTTGAGGATGTCCCTGAACTTCGTTGCGCTGCCCGGTATCTCGATACCTGCTTCCGCTGCTGTTCTCTGCAGTTTCTCGCAGAGCAACGGTTCCGCAACCTTGGACACGAATAGATATACGGAACGGCTCCCTTCCGCAGATCTGAGCATAAGCGTTGTCTTTCCTATCCGGCGCCTTCCTATCAGCACGGTGAACGTGCTTGAACGTTCAGATTGTTCTTTTATGCGTTTCAGTGACTCAAGTTCCCTCTCTCTGCCGTAGAATCTCATGCTATCGAAACAAGGTAATACAAATTACGGTAATATAGATTACGGTATTTCAGAATACCTTAATTGTGGGAACGAGGTCTGCCAAAGTAATTCGGGAGACCGTTCCGCATACTCACATTCTCAGCTCCGTTCTTTAAATACTCCGGTTGCACGCGCATGCAAAACGGCGCGATCTCAAAGAAAGCGTTATATATGCGCTATTCTGATGCAAATCGGTCAGCCGTTTGTCTGACA
>WQXR01000002.1 GCA_009784745.1 Methanomassiliicoccaceae archaeon
AAAGACCGCATCCATAAGCATTCTCTCAACCATTACGATTATTGTGCTCTGTGCAATCTGGTGGTTCAAGAATTCATTTAACTGGCGGAGTTCCCATACCAAAAAATCCGCAATCGGGAATTCGGCATCCAAGAATGATCGGAGGTCAGACAATTCCGTACTCGGATCTTTGTCATAATAAACGCCCTTAGCAGCATCCGGCGAGGTTGCTATGTATAGATTTTCTCCCACATTTTCGACCAAATGACATGAGATCATTTTTGAAAAATGTCGGTTGAACGACCCAGAATTATATCTCGGGTCTTCCTTCAATAAAGCATTTAGCACATCCTGTCTGCAGAATACATCGCCGTCAATGTTCTTCAGTACCGTTGCATATCTCATCAGATCACTTCCTGTGATACATATTTCCGTTCGTCAAGAACTGATATATTAAAGGTGTATTAAGCAATAAAAATATAAATTTTGCTGAACACATAATAAAATGTCAGATCGATGTTCAGTTCAGATGGTTCTGCGGTTTCAAAGAAAAGATGCAAAGTTTGAATGCCGATACCCCCAGGTAATCACGCGGTCGGCATAATGATCCGTAAAAGAGAACGTCTGAGAATGAAAGGCATGAAAGTTTATTCCGACATCGTTATTATTGTGTTTACTTTACAGACAAACGTGGTAACGATACTCATACGCTATTCCGAGATAGGTTTGAAAAGCAAACCTATTCGAAAAAGATTCGAGACGCAATTAAAGGACAACATAATAAAAATGCTCTCTAACGACGGAATAGAAGGATTGGTAACATCAGACGGTTCTCGATTATACGCGAACGTCGCTGACGCAGAGAATGCGACACGTTCGATAAAAAGAGTATTTGGCGTATCTTCGTTATCCGTTACAGAAACATGCGGCTCATCAATGAATGAGATATGCGAAACGGCAGCAAAGTATTCTGTATCACGAATAAAAGAAGGACAAACGTTCGCAGTACGTGCAAGAAGGGAAGGAACTCATCCGTACAATAGTATGGAATTAGGAAAGGAAGCAGGATCTGCGATATTCTTAGCAAATAAAAATATCAAAGTGAATTTAACAGATCCAGATGTTACGTTCTACATCGAGGTACGAAATAATAGGACGTTCATATTCGATTCTTACATAAGATCTCACGCAGGTCTGCCTTTGGGAAGTCAGGGTCGAGTGATAGCGGAAGTTAACGATGACCGCGGATTGCTTTCAGCGTGGTTAATGATGAAAAGAGGCTGCAGAACGATAATCGTCGGTAATTACGATATTAACGTATTGAGAGCGTTCGACCCTTCGTTGAAAGTTGTTGCCGAAAGCGAACGCGATCGTTACAGAAAGGATATCTTAGGAAATGTTCTCGGAACTTCCTTGGAAAATTTCGTTACAATTGACGTAAAAGAATATGATGTTCCCGTTTATTTTCCGACCATAGGCATGAGCGATAACGAAGTATCGGAAATGCTTGATATCATACGCTCAGAGATATGAAATTTTCAATTTCAAGGTCTTGAAATTGAAAATTTGAAAAGAGAAAAGGTTTGGACGTAAAAAAGGAATTAAAAAGGAAATTACTTCCCTTTTCCGCCTTTAGCGTTTATCGACGGTCTGCACTTTTCCACGCCTTTGCCTTTCTTGTGCAGTCCTCTTCCTCTCTGTCCCGCGGACGTCTTTCCGCGGTACACACGTCCGCTCTGGTTCGGATCACATATCCAGTTAATTTTTGAATCGGACATTATGACCGGATGATGCGGATCAACGAGTATGACCTCATACCATTCGTACTGACCGTCCATCCCTACCCAGTATGAGTTCAGAACTTCCAGGTTCGGATATCTTTTCTGTGCCCTTTCCTCAGCAATTCTCTGCAAACTCTTGCCGACGGTTATCTTGGTGATACCCTTTCTCTTCGCTCTGCGTCCGCCTTTGATCGTTCTTTTGTTGAAAGTACCTTTTCTTACTCTTCCGCGTACGATGACGTAGCCTTGTTTCGCTTTATACCCTAAACTTCTGGCCCTGTCCAAACGCGTAGGACGTTCAACGCGGCAGAAGTTCTCTTCCCTTCTCCACTGATAACGTCTCTCTTTGTTGAGTTCTTTCAAATAACTTTTGTCAGGATTCTTCCATGCATCGGCGATGTATCGGTACATGCTCTTTCCGCTTACCGATGCGGCGCCTTCTTCTTTCTTATCTGCCATTTAGATCACCTTTCCGGATTCACCCCTTCGGGGCACATCTCCGTCATAACGTTGCGTTACGTAGCGTCCGCATACAACTGACCTGTATATAAAGTTTTAAGAAAAGAATGATTCTGTTCGCGTATGCGCCCAAACCCTTTTTATTATCGGAATATAATGCGGCAGACATGCGCAGGATAACCGTGGATCGTCTTATGGTTGTGCACAGATCCGCGATAGTGTCTGGTATGATGGACGAATTGAAACTGAAGGACGCCGTCAGAGACATCGGAACGCTGGAATACATTGTGGAGAAAGCAAACAGTATTCGCGACGATCTCAGCAGAGCGGCCTTTTTGTTATACAGTATTGCGAACTACCATCCGTTCGTTGAAGGGAATAAACGGACAGCTTTCCTCATGGCAGGAGTGGTGTCTAAAAAGTGTGATCTCAAAGAAGAGGCTCACGAAAGCAATATCATGATCCGCAAAATTGCCGCAGGAGAAATGGATGAAGAAGGAGTCAAAAGGTGGATCGAAGAAAAGTTCTTTAAGACGACTCACTGACTTAAAAGCATCAGGAGTTCCTTATGTTTCTCGAGCATATATTTCAGTCTTGCCCTATCCTCTGCCGAGAGTACCGACTCCTGTTTGAGATCGGGTGTAATGTCTATCGACATGGATGACTGTGTAACGCGCTCTTCATCAAGCATTATATGACCCATGGGTCATCAGATATTTGAAAATATGGAATGAGGAGCATTCGGCGGATCCTTCACAGTATGACATCAATTATCAGTTAACATTAAATACTACAAAACTCAGAATATCACCTATTCAGAGAAACTGTTTAATATAGGCACTAAAATTAAATACGGTTCCGCGGATAACACAGCAAGCATATAATCAATGCAGGCGATAATTATGGCAGCAGCAAAACCCTTATCGGTGTTCGAAGTGTACGACAGATTTCAGAACGGTAAAAAAGTAAGGGAGGAGATATGGGATTATTCCACTATACCGGAGAACGCCGCCGCATTCAAAGAGAAATATAAATTAAGATTCGGGAAGAACGTAATTCCTGAAGATAAGGACATCAAGAACCGTTTGTTCAACGCAGGAGTGGAGATGCTCGTCGAAACGGGATTCTTCAATCCCGATATCGGAAGGGTGATGTACATAACCGAATCAGAGATATTCGAAGGATTGAAGAGATCAACGAAAAGATTAAGATTGGGTACAGGAAGGGAAGAGGTCATATGCGGCCGCCGCCACGGTAACAGTTCCGTGAGGCCGGTGATACAAGGCGGACCCACCGGTACACCTGTATCGGAAGATGTTTTCGTACCTATGATGCAGGCGTATGCACAGGAATCCATGATCGATACGCTGGCAAGCGGTGTCATGGCAACGATAGAAGGTCATCCTGCAACAGCAAATACGCCGTGGGAGATCAAAGCGACACTTGCCGAGATAAGATCAATAAAAGAGGGAATGATACGTGCCGGACGCCCCGGAATGGGGATCAAGGGGCCGGATACTCCGCTTTCCGCGGCCGGAAGGCTCATATCGGGATCGGGATCGGGAACGGGTCTCGCTCGGAACGATCTTCATTTGTGTTCGCAACTGAACGAACTGAAGATGGACATGATGGGACTGAACGTGATAGCGGGATGGGCATCGGACGGCGATACCGTAATGGTTGAACAGATGCCGATGTTCGGCGGTTACTGCGGCGGTATCGAGGAAACGGCGATATGCAGCGTCGCAACAACACTTGCATCGGCGGCGCTGTTCGATGCCGATATACACTTGGACGGTACGATCAACATGAGCCTCGGTATTACAACGGCAAGAGAAGCGTTACAGATAGCAGCCCACGTCGCAGCAGCGATGGATGCGAACACGGACATGCTTCTTGCCAATCAGTATTACACAGCCGCAGGCCCGTGCACAGAAATGTGCCTGTTCGAGGTCGCGGCGCAGGCGATATGTGATACAGCGTCAGGAAGAGAACTGATATCCGGTACCGCGTCAGCAAAAGGTATCGCAAGGGACAAGACAACACCGCTGGAAGCGAAGATGATGGCCGAATCATCGGCAGCGGCGGCAGGTATGAAGGTAACGGAAGTGAATCACATACTCGATATAATCATCCCAATGTACAGCGAAGGATTCCCGCAGCCGCCCAAAGGCAAGCGTTTTCAGGACTGTTATGACCTGAGAACGGTAACGCCGTCTGAGGAATATTTAGGGATATATGACAAAACAATACTGTCGTTGAAGGAGATAGGTCTCGATATCAGATATTAAAACGTTTCTGTTATTGTACGTATTTTTAGAAACGTTTAAATATCTAATCAGCAGAAAATCATCCAATAGACAGAAACTGATATATATTTGATACCACAAGTCCCCAAAGCAACACACGGGGGACGGTCTGGGACCGGTAGGCCTCTACAGCCGCGCTAGCGGGGTTCAATTCCCCGGTCCCTCGCTTGCTAGGGATCAGCATGAAAATAGCAATAGTCGGCGGGGCGCTCCAAGGCATGGAGGCGGTATATCTTGCAAAGAAAGCAGGATTCAAAACGCTCGTATTAGATAAAAGCAACAATGCGCCTGCGTTCTCGATGTCCGATGAATTCGAAACGATCGATATACTTGAAAGAGAGAGCGACGCGAGAAAGATATTCAGGAAATGTGATGCCGTATTACCGGCATGCGAAAACATGAGAGCATTATTGAAATTGGATGAGATGTTCCGATATTCGGATATTCCTTTACTGTTCGACATGCGTTCTTATAAGATATCATCGTCAAAGAACGCATCCAACGCCATGATGGAAAAGATAGGGATACCTATGCCGAAGAAATGGCAGGAATGCGATCTTCCCGTCATCGTAAAACCGTCGTCACAAAGCGGAAGCGTCGGTGTCACAGTTGCTTACACCAAGGACGAACTGAACGAAGGGATACGCAAAGTAATGGGTCTCGGCGATGAGCCGGTGATACAGGAATTCGTCCGCGGAAAGAATGTATCCGTCGAGGTCATAGGCGACGGCGAGGAATTCCGATCTTTCGTTACCACGGAAATAATGTTAAGCAAGGATCGTGACTGCAAAAGAGTAAAGTGCTCACCAGAAATTCTCAGCGAACAAAGAGAGCAGGAATTCAAAAGGATCGCGGAAAGAACGGCAAGAAGCATCGATCTGAGATCGCTGATGGATGTTGAGGCGATAGAAACGAAGAACGGACTGAAAGTATTGGAAATAGATGCGCGCATCCCAAGCCAAACGCCGGCCGCGGTATTGGCGGCCACAGGCATCAATCTGCTGGAAGAGATGATACATCCGTCATCGGCGGTAAATGAAGGAAAGGCATCGTCGTATGAACATTTTATCGTAAGATATGGAAAGATGATGACCTGCGGCGAAAAGGAATTCGCCAATGTCCGTGATCCTAAGATCATCCGCGGACTGTTCGGCGCGGACGAGATGATAACCGATCATGAGAACGGATCCAATATATGGAGATGTACGATGATAAATTCCGCCGCCGATGAAAAAGAGCTGGAAAAGAAACGTGCCAGATGTATAAACGCAATAATAAAAGAATGCGAAATATACGAATTCGCCGACGAGTCGCCGGCTATATCGTGAATGAAGAAAAAAAGAAAAGGATGCATCCTTCCGGATGCTGTCCTATGGTGTTTTTTGTCAGATCATCGGCTCTTCATTCTTTATGAAATCCGCATCATCGCTGAACAGTTCGTCATCACACATGCATCCGCGGGTCATCTTCAGTACAATTCCGGAAACGATCCCCAGCGAAAGCGCAGCAACGAATACAATGAGACCAACCGCAATGTTAGCCAATGCCCAGTTGACAGCGCCGTAGAGCAGCATTACCAATGATGATGCGGCAACACCCACCCATCCGGCGACGCCGTGCAGATTATGGACACCCATGACATCCCTCGCTCCCAGCCAATCACAAAGCCGCGGCTGCAGATATATGAACGATAAAGCGGAAACAATACCCGCAACAATACCTACGGCAAGAGCAGCCCACGGTCCGACCATCAGGAGAGGCGCACCTATTGCAACAGGGCCCGCAAGCATTGCATACGTGTATACAAGCGGATCCACCTTCTTCTGTATCTTATAACAAACGATCCATGCGCTTATCACGGAACCGATACCGGCAAGATAGCAGGTGATCATTCCGATCGTCACAAGATCCATCGGAAGCAAAGCGGTAACGAACGCAGGCCAAAGCACCCACAGCAACATTGCCGCAAGCCATACGAATGAGACGCTGTGTGTTGTCGTATACATCGGTTCTTTGAATGTTCTTTTCTCCCTCAATGCAACAGCAACACCAAGACCAAAGTATGCGGCGCACATGTGCACCAGTATGGATCCTCCTGGATCCTGCGCAAATGCTCCGAATAACGTCACATTTCCGATGAACCATTCTATAAGCACGTAAGAAGGTGCGAAAAGTATCCCTATCAAAAGATATTGCCACATCTTCACCGTTCCGAGGAAACAGCCTATCGCTATCACCAACGTTATAGAACATATCACCGCGCCAAGCATCAGATCTTGGTTCCACGCGTCTTTGAAATATACGTCATGAATGAACAGATACACAACAAAACTTCCCGCCGCCGCCAGAAGTACTGCGAGAGCAACACCCCATTCATACTTTTTCACGAATATCATCAGGAACGCGACGAGCATCAGCATGAACCATATCATCACGTTCTTCACGAACTTGAGGTTCTCCCAGACCTCATCATGTACCGCCGCCGGCCCGCCTGTTCCCGGGATACCGGAAAAGAAGAACAGGAGGGCTGCGGCAACGGTAAACAGAATGACGAAACATAATATTTTCAAATCGATCTTCATTTGACCACCGTATCTTTTTTTAAGAAAATGGTAAGAGGTTTAGGTGAGGTATCAGTCCATCATATCCAGACCTGCAGCGTTCAGTTTCTTTACCGCATTATCGTAAATTCTGCGGTATTCCTCCGTCGGCTTTACGGTAAGGACGTCGTAGCACTCGCGGAATGTCTTTCCGGCAGGCGCTTTTGCGTAATCCTTCTCGTATCCTGCGATAAGTTTTTCCAATATTCTGTTAACTTCCGGTATCTTCATACCGGCTGTCGCAATGGCCGCTTCGCCCATGATCCTTGCTTCCATGCCTGTCGTCTTATCCTGAGCAACACCCTTTGCAGCCGCGGAACCTGAAAGAAGTTCTCTTCCGGATGCAGTATCACAAACTGCCTGCGCTGCCGTTTCTATCAAGCACATTTCTGTGCACGGGCCTGCAGCAGTGTAATACTGGTTAGCAAGAAGAAGATCCGTATTCGCATCTATCGCCGCTGCGACGTGGGCTGCTATCTGTAACGTTTCCCGAGAGGTCGTGATGCCCCATCTTATGTGTATCGGGCCGTCCAGATGGAAATTGCCGCTGAACAGTGCGAACGATGCCAATGTTGTCGCTACGTCGCATATGGCCGTTTCTTCAACGCCACCGCAGTAGCCGCCGAATATCGGCATCTGTTCGATCATTATCGTATTGCCGTTGGCTGTCCATCCGGCAAGCATGTTCAGTCCCGCCATATCTATCTTCAGTTCATTCAGTTGCGAGCACTCATGCGAATCGCATACCCTCATTCCGGTGGATGCCATATCTGCGGCGAGACGTCCGGCTGCGGACAGCGGCGTCTCAGGTCCCTATATCGCGAGTCCGGGACGTCCGGCGCGTATGCGTGCTTCCCTTACCGCACGGACCTCGGCCATCAGCGCACGTATCTCGTACGGTGTGTTCGTTGTTGCAGGATGACCTTCTATCGTTGCCATCACACCGTTCACAAGCGTATCAACTACTGATTCCTGTGCATAACTCTGCATGACCTGTACGAAAATATCTTCCGACACGGGCGCACCCGTGGGTCCGCCCTGTATCATCGGTTTCACGGAACTGTTGCCGCGGCGCGGATAGAATCTGGCAACGTCCCTTCCTTCACCTAACATCAATTGTTTCGGTGTTTTCTTTATTCCCTCTTTTATCTCGGATTCCGTCACATACATGACCCTTTTCAGATCAGTGTTGTAAAATCCCGTTCTGACAAGCATTTCCATTCCTGCATTGAACAGGCTGTTCATTGTTGCCTTATCCTCAGGTATTATCTTATCACCGAAGTTCAGTTTGTATTTGTTCTTCAATTCCGTCGCATTCGTCGGTATTATCGAATAATCCCATTCATCCTCCGGAACTTTCTTTCCGCTGACAAAGCGATCGTACACATCAAAGATGTTCAATGCCCTTTCTGTCGCCATATGATCACTTCCTCATGAGTTTGTTCACGAGTTCAACTATCTCCGCTCCATTCTCAGAGTAACCGTCAGCGTTTATCTGGTCGCACCATTTCTGTGTGACGGGAGCGCCTCCGACGATAACTTTGAAAGAGGCGTCCGCTTCTTTTACAGCTTTTACCAATTCGCCCTGTACCTGCATTGTCGTGGTCATAAGCGCAGATCCTCCGAGCACGTCCGCTTTGTGCTCCGCACCTGCATCCATGAACTTGTCCGGAGAGACATCCGGTCCGAGGTCCATGACCTTGTATCCCGCTCCTCGGAGCATTGCACAGCACACGTTCTTTCCTATCTCGTGGATATCGCCTTCGACGGTGCCCATTATTACCGTTCCGCGGAGAACATTCTCGCCGGCCTGCATCAGAGGTGCAAGCAGTTTCAGCGCAAGTTCCATTGTTTTCGATGCCGCGACCACTTGCGGCAAGTATATCTCAGCTTTATCGAATCTTTCTCCGATCGTTTCCATTCCTTTTCCGAGGCCGTTCTGAACGATGGCCCTCGGCTCAATACCTGCTTCAATGGCCATTTTTGTGGCGCTCTCCGCAAGTTTCAGGTTCCATGTTTCGACCGATTCCTTAAGATCGCGCAATATTTTTTCATTATCGCTCATTTCATCACCAAACCTATGTGCGCGCCCGAGCCCCGGAACCTGTGACCAGTATCCGGGGCCCGATCGCGGGCGACAGAAGGCGGTCTCACCGAACATGTACAAAGAACAGCATCTCCAACGATGCGCAGCTTTGAGGAAACATGGCTTTTTCCATTCCCGATGCTGTTTCTGTCATACATTTCATCGGTACGAGAGTATTACTCTACCGACACGCCCTCAAAGCCAAAGGATAGATTAGATATCTAATATATAATTGTATCTAATTTACTATCATTTTAATATTAACATGTATATAAATGTATCTAAATTAGTCACTTTACAAACCTTAACGTATATAAATAATGTCACTTAGCACATCAATTCGCCGCGAGGCCGCATATACAAAAAAGGTCAGAAGAAATCTGATAAGGAGGTCTTTTTCGAAACGATGCTCTTTTTGTCCGATCTCTTTTCTTCTGTTCTGACATTCGGCATAGGGGATGTTTGGAAATCGCCGTCAAAAAGTGTTGCCTGCTGACTTCCGAGCATAAGATCCTTCTCAGACCATCCGAATACCTCGGTAATACGCGAGGCCATGTTCGCCAAGCGTTCCGCGTAATATTTGTGATCGGGCCTCGATAAAAATTCCTTGCCGCTGATGTACGGTTCGACCGTCTGCGGCGTTCTCGAAGAATCTGTGACTATCCATGATACTTTCATCCCGGGAATGAACTCGTAACCCATTTCCATCATTTTTTTGGTTGCCTGAACATTTGCCATTCTGTCAGGCGACTCATATTTTCCGAAATCCCTGCACGTTCTTGATATGACGAGGTCGGAAACGTCAACTTTTCCCGTAATGGTATCCTGTACTGTCCTTTTCACCAATGCGACAGCCTCCTCGTTCTTCTCATCCAGTATCTTTTCGAACAGTTCTGTGAGCAGTCTGCTTTGAAGATCGAAGGAATCCGATCGCCTTACCTCATAACCGCGTATCAGTAACTCTTCCTTAGGCCAGACCACTTTTCCGACATACCTTTTCTTCTTACCGTGCGAGAACAGCGGTTCCATTATCTTCTCGAATTCCAACTGGCGGCCTTCTGCGGAGTAACGTTTCGCTATCGCAGTACCGAAGTTCAGAGTATCTTTAAGATCATCATAAGGAGAGCGTATGAAAACGGAATCCGTATCTGAATAAATTACCTGTATCCCCTCGTTCCCGAGCTCTTCTATTATCCCTTTCACAGTAGCGCGCGCGAACGATGTTATCGATCCGCCAATGCTCTTATCCGTGAAACGGTAGAACGATGATGCAAAAACACCGTAAAAAGAGTTCATTAACACCTTGACCGCATTCTGAAGGCCGTCCAGATAATGATATTCGTCTCCGGAAGAATCTTTCATCCTTTTCTTTATGCTGTCCCTTTCTTTCATTAAATTATCTAGTATTCCGGGAAGGATGCCGACTTTCTTCTCCTTGGAAACGAACCTTACTCCGTTGGGGCTTTCTATATCTCCGTCCTTTGATATTGTCGTGAAACATATGTTCTTTGATATTATCAGGGAAGGATACATCGATTTGAAATCGAGCACGCACACCCAGTGATATAATCCCGGGGTTATCGTATGCACGTAACCTCCTTCTATCTGCTCGCCTCTGCTGAAATCTCCTGTCAACGGGACGCCGACATTAAGGCGATCCGCTTTTCTTATGAGTATCGAGTCTATCAGTTGCGACGATCCGGATGTGAGGACATCCTCTAACGGAAGTTTGGAAACAGCCGCGAGATCCATTCCTTTTCTCACAGTTCCCAATGTGTTCAATATCCTTAACGAAAGTTCTGCGTCCTTTACGCAATATTTCATAACTTTCTCTTTATCGTCCTTCCATTCCTGATCCATCTTCTTCGGATCCACGTCCATCTTCTGTTCGCCCAACAGTTGAAGTGAAACAGCGTTCAACGTTTCCTGTTTCGGACGCAATTCCCTTCTGACCGCCCACCATGCGTCTATTACAAGTCTTCCCTTCAACCGCCAGAACTTTTCACTTACGACCCGCGGGTGACCGCGGTCACGACCCCATTTAAGTTCGTGTATCTTGTTCTTTTCCGCTCTTTCGACGATCATCTTGATGTCGTAATTATCAATATTGTATCCCGTTATAACGTCAGGATCCTCTTTCAGTATGTGTTCAGAGAATTTTTCTATGATGTCCTTTTCGTTGCCGTATATCGGTTCGCATTCTCTTATCTTATCATCTTCGCCTATCACCGAACAAATAGTATATATCGTTCCGTCAGAGATGCTGTTCTCAATATCGAACGACAGTATCTTCAGACCGGGATCGAAAGGTTCTATGTTCTCAAATGATAATAATTCGACGGAAAGGTCTGCGGCGTGTTCATTCTCTGTTTCGTTGCCGATGACGGATATACAGGAATTCATGTCGTTATCGTAAAGGTAACGATGATGGAACGGGATGTCCGCAGCCAGTATGTCATATTCCCTTTTCCATCGGTTCCTGTACGAAGGTACCGTCCAAGGATACTTTATCGTAACTTTGATGGTATCGCGTTCTTTGCCGCGGTGGAAGAGTTTTTTCTCTTCTATTGAAATGACGTCTTTATCTTTATTCAGTTCACTGCGTACGTTCTCTCTCGGTTCAACTATAAAAAAATAAGGTCTGGCTCTTTTATCTGATATTACAATGGATCTTTTGTCGCGGGTCTTGCCGAAGAGTTCTATTACAATGTCATCGCCGCTCTGTCTGTATGATGCGCTTATGAGCCTGACATCCCATTTTCCCGTCATATTACCTTCCGGACATTATCTTTATGATGTCGCCGTCCTCCAATATATGATCGGCACCGACAGTACGTTTTGTTCTTGCGTTCACTGCCCTTATGAACTTTTCTCCGAGTTCCGTATGAACGCGGTAAGCAAGTTCTCTTGCTGTTGAACCCCTCGGCAGAAGTATCGCATCCGGCAAGACGCGATCGTGATGATCCGTGAATTTATTCTCATCTTCGACCGGATACACAGCGATAAGGTCAAGCATCCCGAACGCGGCGGCCTCAAGACATGCCTGCACCCCCGTTCCGTTGTGTTCCTTAATTTTTTCGGAAATGCGGTCAAGCGCTCTCTTTTGATTATCATTGAGTTTTTCTGCGTTGCTTATTGTGAATGCCTTATCGCCGGGCGCATATCTTATGAGACCTGCGGCATTGGCCTTTTTCAATGCCAATTCAGATTCTGACATTGTAACGATCGCTTTGTCACCCAACTCCTTTACTTTTTCAATATTTCCGTTGGGAGCGATATCCGCTTTATTCATTGCAATGAGCATCGGTTTGCTCAATTCTCTTAATCTCACGGCTATTGAAAGGAGAGTATCATCATCCCATTTTGTAGGGTCCTCAGGAGGAGAGACATCACGAAGCGCCTGTTTTATCTGTGCTTCCGTTATGTTCAATCCCATCAGACGATTATGAACGGCCGTTTCTATCTTGTCGCCCTGCATCTTCGTCTGTCTTGCGATCTTGTTAAAACCGTTCTTTAATATCTCGCGTATCCAGAATTCTATCTCCTTCCTCAGGAAGATGATATCATCACGCGGGTCATGATCTCCGGGTTTTCCCGGATTTCCCTCCAGATCCGTGGATCCGCTTACGTCTATTACATTTATCAGCGCATCCGCCTGCCTCAGATCATCCAAGAACTGATTTCCTAATCCTTTTCCCTGCCACGCATCCGGAACGAGACCGGCAACATCAAGCAGTTCCACCGGTACGGAACGTATGCCGTCGTTGCACGCTGAATTGTTGGGATTGCATTTAATTCCTAATTCTTTGCAAGGGCACGGCGTTCTTATGTATGCGATACCTTTGTTCGCATGTATCGTCGTGAACGGATAGTTGGCTATCTCCGCCGGTGCCATTGTGGCCGCTGCGAAGAACGTTGATTTCCCGACATTCGGTTTGCCTACGATCCCTATCTGCATGATATACGGATAAGCATCAATCAGTTATATCTTTCCGCATTTCAAACACCGCATCCGCTAATTTTCCGATATCTTCCGGAGAAAGAATTTCCATGCGGTCATCAAGATAAGGAATATTCGCCTCTTCCCGTATGAAAATGCCTTCTGTTCTCAGCGCAGAACGTATCTTCTTCCTTCTGTGCAGAAAACCTGCGTCGACAACATTGAAGAAAGTATCTTCATCTTTGACATTGAACGGCGCCGGCCTCGGAATTATCTCGACGATGGCGGAATCAACTTTCGGACGTGGTTTGAACCTCGATGCCGGAACATTCTCAAGTATGCGGCATTCCGCACGGTAATAGACGTTCACCGTTAATCTGGAATAGTCCACCTCTCCGCGTTTGGCGACCATTCGTTCCGCAAATTCTTTTTGCACCATCACCACGGCTTTCTTGAAATTGTAAGAAAGTAACTTGAATATCACCGGAGTGGAGATGCTGTACGGTAAATTACTTACAAATCTGTCGAACTTCGGCCACTGAACTTCCAGCGCGTCGCCCCTTATCAGTTTAACACGGTCACCGAACGTTCCTTCAATATGATCGGCAAGTTTCTCATCAATTTCTATTACAGTAACATCACCGGAAACGTCAGCAAGTTTTTCTGTGAGCATTCCGAGTCCCGGACCTATCTCCAATATGCGGTCGTTCTTGTCTATTGACGCAAAATCTATCTGACGGAACGCAACACGGTCGTCAATAAGAAAATTCTGGCCTTTGCTTTTCTTAGGTTTGACGCTGTGTTCGGCCATCAGCCTTGACGTTTCATTGCGATTCATCTTACAAAGATATAATGCTTCAGCGAAAGATCCGATAATTCCTGTATGATACGTCTGACTATCAGTTTTTCCGGCCCTTTCAATAACGGAACTCTGTTCGCAAATTCCGTGAAATCCTTGAACTTTCCTTTCTTGCGTTCATCCAGTATCGCCATTAACGTCTTTTTCCCGAGACCCGGGAGTTCTTCGAGCATATGTTTTCTCAGTGATATCGCTTCCGCAACGTTATAAAAACTTATGAATCTCGCCTGGTCGTTCATAACGATGCTCAAAATAACGAATTCCAGTTCCGCTTTTGCAGCGCTCGTCAATTCGTCAAAACTTACGCGTCTCTTTATATGGTCAACATGCGTTCGCAATGACGGTTCCTTTCCTATATACACACGGTCGCACGGATTCATCGCAACATTCGCTTTAGGAACGATCTCGAACAGTTTGAACTCTTCTTCACCCACCGCATAGCACAAAGGCTCACGTTTGGCGTAACCGCTCGTGGGCAGACCCTGCGCCAGGTAATCTAAGATATACGCATATTCTTCCATTGTGAGACCTCCCGTACAAACTCAAAGGTACTTTCCCACTATTTCTATTATCTGTTTGACGTCCTCTGCTGAAAGATTCACTCTTTCCTTTGCGAATATCGCACGGACGTCCTCCGGATATCTCGGCAGGATGTCGCCGATCTTATTTGCGGCGTAGTCAGTCACAAAACTAAGCGCACGGATATCATCGGTAAGCGCTTTCACGTCCTCTGCGGACAATGATACCATGGACTGAGAATGTTCCAAAGCGGACCGCTGTACGGTTCCCAATTCTCGCTTGCTGCCTTCTGCGTCAAGCATGACCTTGACATCTGCCAAACTTACGTAATTCTCAGCCATTCTTATCACTCATCAGTTATTTCTTTTCAGGTGCTCCGGACGAGCCACCACCATTTTTAATTTGTTGCCGTCGTAGACATTGACCTCATATGCCGATCCCCTCTGTCCCACCACCACACCGGTGAGTCCGTGGAACCTTGAGAACGGCATCCCGTTGTGGACGCTCGGGTCTATGATGATATTCACCTTATCACCTTCCGCGAACTCCTGGAACCCTCTCGTTATCGGCGAAAGTCCGCGTGCTCTCGGTCTCTTGGACATGAGCGTACGGGTCTTTGTCCTTGTGCCTTTAGATGCTTTCATCTGATTACCTCGTGATCGTTGATCGCCAACACATCAAGCGTCTCCACACGGCATTGAACACCGAGAACTTCGGAGAAGTTCGGTCTGCTCCTGCCATCGTCGCCGGATACGAATTCTTTTACATATGTTCCCGAGCCCGTTTCAAGGGTCAGGTTGAATGTATCGTCATCGATCCAGTCGGCCTCGACCCAGAGGATCTCCCTTTTTCTTACGAGATCGGCACGTCTGTGCTCGACTCTCGCAGGGGTCCTCTGTTCAATACAGAGATTCCTGAATGTCCGGGCTACCTCATTTACTCTCTCTTTATTAACTTTACCATCTGCCTTCACTTTTACTTTATATGTTTTAGTGGGCGTCATTTCCTTTATTTTCTGAACGGAACCCCTTGAAACGAACCGGAGGCTGTTGAATTTCGCAAGTTCGGAAAGATTCGCTCTTTTCTCTAATTCGTCGAGATCTATCGCTCTTTTCCGAGGTGTGCTTATCTCAAGCACGAACGGTCTTCCCGTTCCGAGCGTCAGTGCATCAATGTCCTCACGTCCCATGCCGTGAAGGAAATGTTCCGAACCGTCGCTCATCTCTAACGCAATGTCACCTATTATCTCCTGCACGGAGGTAAGATACATCTTGCCGGCGCCTTTGCATCTCGGACATCCTTTTCCTTTACAGACCCTGCACGGCCAGATCGTTTGCGGTATCTCTCTTGAAAGTTTGTTATACCTTCCGTAGATGAATATCGGCGCTATGTCCAATGTAACATCAGCGAAACGAACGTCAACGCATGCGACCACCTGAGGACTTTTGAATTCAACGGCACGGTTTATCTTCGGTAATGCAAGTTTCCCTATCTCTCTGTTCAGTTCCGTTTTCAATGATTCTGCATTCTCCGTTCCCAGTTCTTCCCACAGCGCCTTCTCTTTGTCGGCCGTTCCCGGATCGATACGGGAACCTATGAGGAAATTTTCCGTATCTATCGACAAAATACTTTCTGCGCATGCGTCCGCAAATCTGTCGAGAATAAGAAAGACGTCATCGCACAGCGAACAGTTCTTCGGAACGTTCGTATCGATGCCCCTTGATGAAAGCGCATCCCTTATCATGCGTCCGCGCTCATCGTTGGTCATCCCCGTTCCCAATTTGCCGAACAGACGTCCGAGGCAGTGATCGCATAATCCTTTCTTCACAGCCATCTCGGCAATAGAAAGATTATCATATACCCAGTCATTCAAATTTATCGCCTCAGATATCGAATCCCATCTCAGCGATCCTGAGTTTAGGGCGTTGTCCTTCAAGGTATCTGTACACGGTCGAATGCTCACTTCCGTTCAGTAATAATTCGATAGCATGCTTCGCCACCGGCAGACCGACAGATGATCCTATGAGCGCTATGGTATTGCCGTAAACTGACATACTGACGCCCGCAAGGTCCTCTATCAGGCTTCGTGTCCTTCCGCCTTGTCCTATGACACGGCCCCGTACGCGGGCCAGCTGATTATTGCGGCCGCCGACAAATTCCTTCAGATCGATAACTTCCAAATATTCATCATCGGTGAACAGTCTCATCGCACGTTCCGGTGAGAAGCCGCGGCCTATCGCCTTTACGACGTCCATCAGTTCCAGTACCGCAAGCGGATCCTTTGCCTTATCGTCATGTATCAGGACCTCTCCTTCCTCGTCAACATCTATCTTGACGCCTGCTTTCTTCGAAAGCATCCTTTTCGTCTCGCCTTTGTTCCCTATTATCGCTCCGATACGGTCGCTCGGTATCCTGATGGATCTC
This sequence comes from Methanomassiliicoccaceae archaeon, assembly GCA_009784745.1. Lineage (GTDB taxonomy): Archaea > Thermoplasmatota > Thermoplasmata > Methanomassiliicoccales > Methanomethylophilaceae > Methanomicula. The sequence continues at coordinate 16,957 of WQXR01000002.1, forward strand.
ATTCCTCTTCCTCCGTGTTCAGGGTCTCTTTCATTATCACGTCCGATTTAATTATATCGGCACCGCGATTCTTGAAAAAGCGGTTCACGTTCTCAATGTCACGTAACAAGAATTCCTTGGCGTTGAAGTGATCGGCGGTCATCGCTTGGCCGCAGTCTATCAGTATCGGCCCCTCTTCCGGCATCAAGATGTTATATTCGCTCATGTCGCCGTGAACAAGGTGCGCCTCCTGCCATCCGTCGATTATGAAAGAGATCACTTCATCATAAGTTTCGGTGGGCTCTTCAAGTATCACATCTTTGAGTTGCGGCGCAGGGCCGTTCTCGTTGCCTATGTATTCCGTTACTAAGCAATTCTTAGCATATGATACCGGTTCAGGTACAGGGATCTCCGCTTCATAATATCGTTGAAGATTTCTGAACTCTTTGTTCGTCCAAGCGTATATCATCTTCCTTCTGTTTCCCGTCAATCCCTTGAATCTCGGATCACCTTCGATATATTTCCCGAAATGTTTGAACGTTGACGTGGACGTTCTGAATATCTTCAGCGCGAACGGTTCTCCTTCCTCCGATTCAGCATAAAAGACATTGCCTTCCTTTCCTGTTGATATGGGAAATTTTACGGAATCGATGATACCGGAGGTCATCATATCATATATCGTCAGAAGCGTCTGTTTATCAAATACCTCATCAACTGTCTGGCGTTCATCGCCGGTACGGTTGGTTTTAAGCGCATCGACACGCGCTTCCAGATAAGAGTACATCTCGTCGTATGACATTTTAACGCTCAGAATATGTCGAGGTTCTTGGGGACCTTCCCTCTTTTGCTCAGATTCACGGCTTGTGTCTTCGTGTATCGGAACCTTACATCGCATTTGTCCGGCTGGAAATCCCAAAGCGAGATTATCAGCAGATCGCCTTCGCGTATCCACATCCTTTTCTTTATCTTCCCGGGGATACGGCCCATTCTCGAAACGCCGTCCTCGCACATCACTTTTATCTTGGATGCTCCGAGCAGCTGATCCGCTATGCCGAACATCTCACCTTCCTTTATGTTCGGGAGGCGTACACGTGAAACATCCTCGTCCGGACTCTCCAGCGGCTCATGGTCACTCATTGTTATCGTTCGCATCCATCATATGGACGTATTTAAAATATTCTCAGCGTTCACCGTATACGCGTATCATCGGTCCTTGTTACTAAAAGTAAGCATATGGTGTTCATTATCCTCGGAACGTAACAATCTTTTAATGTTTTCTGATCGTTCGTTCGCAAGAGGTTCGACGCTATCGAAAGTGCTTCCGGACGGACGAACAAATTTTAAGGAGCCAGATGTTAAATATTAAACACTGATTACGAGACAAAAGTGATAATCGCCGTTTAAAATAAAATTCATATAATCAGACGAATATGCCGCGATTACCGGGAAAAACGGGAAGCTCCGGATACCGCCGCGAGTTTCCAGCAGTGGCGGTATCCGGAACCGTTACGGAGGAGGTGATATCTATGCGCCGAATTCTACGGATTCGGATCACCGTTATTATCGGTGACCTCAAGATCATTATCGATCTTGAAGTACCTTGAGACCGGTCGTCTAGCCCGCGTTACGGGCTCGGTCCTTCGGGCCGTTACTTCCTCCCAGTTTATCATGCATATCGATGTATATAAATTCATTCGGTCCCGATCAGAACTTCTTGAACGAATACCTTAACGCTTCCACCGCCGGTAATTCTTTTCCTAAAAGGAATGTCTCCAATGCGCCTCCGGCCGTGCTTACGTATGAAAAACCATCGGTCATGTCGAACATATCGGCAGCGCCTATCGTATGGCCGCCTCCGATGACGGACTGACCTTTGCTCTCTGTCATCGCCATCATCAATTCTTTCGTGCCTTTTCCGAATCCTTCTTTTTCGTACAGTCCCGCAGGGCCGGACATGAATGACGTTCTCGATGATGTTAACACTTTACCGAACTTTTCAATGGAATCGTCACCTATGTCAAGCGCCGCCTCCGGTACCGGAAGATCACCGACCCTTACATTCACACGTTTGCCGTTACGTTCAACGGCAACATCCGCAGGCAACAGGATCCTTTGACCGTACCTTGTCATCATATCCTTGGCAGCATTCACATTCTCAGGGGTCATCTCTTCCTTGAGGAATTCCATGCTTCCGGGGCCGAGGTCAACGCCCCTTGCCGAAAGGAACGCATTTCCTGCAAGTCCCGTAAGTATCACAGTATCGGCGGTATTGCTTCCCAGAACATGATCTATCATCGGCGACACATCGCCGAACTTGGCACCGCCCAGAACGAACACGGAAGGTCTTCTCGGTTCTCCGAATATCGACCGGAGCGCGTATATCTCCTTCGCCATGAGCCTTCCGGATGCCGACCTCACCTTTACAGGAAAACCGACGAGCGAGCATTGTGACCTGTGAGCGGCGCCGAACGCGTCGCATATGTAATAATCAATGAACGGGACCAGCTCGTTGACCAATTCCGAATCAGCGTGACCGTTCATGTCCAATTTCAAAGTTTCGCATTCAAGCCCGCGGACATTCTCAAGCATAAGTACATCTCCCGCGGAAAGTGATCTTATTCTCTCCTTCGCGTCGTTCCCGATTATATCGTTAACGTACTGGACGCAATGATTAAGATGTTCCGAAAGTCTTTTCGAATGCTGTTCCATGGGAATGAAATCCCATTTTCCTTTCCTGCTCTGGTGCGCCAGTATGACTACTTTTGCTTTCTTTCCCATAAGTTCCCTGACCGTCGGAACTATCCTGCGTATCCTGGAATCATTTATGATCTGTAAAGTTCCCTTATCAAGCGGGCAGTTGATGTCCACCCTCAATAATACTGTCTTTTCCTTGAGGTCGAGATCTTCCAAGGTGTGAAAATCTTTCATATTGATCCTCATATCCCCATTGCCTTATCCGTCCTGCTCATAGACGCAGAAGCATTCTCCTCCGTTTTGCACATGGATCGTATGCAATCTATTATCTCGGGGATGACATCACTTTCCTGATGTACCGCCTGATAATAGTACAGAGTATCGCCGACAACTTTCACGCCGTCCTCCCAAACAACGATCTCAAACATGTCGCCTCTCGATCTTCCGAGGTCTCGGGCAAGTTCCATTATCTGCGCCGATGATTTTATCCCGCTCTTTCCTTTGACGAGTTTCACGCGTTTCGTGTCCCTCCATAATGCAATTACATCTTCTGTGGAGGCCTCTGCGTTCAGTTTTACCATTATCGTGTGGAGATGCATTATCGTCGTCGGTACTTTCACGGCCATTGTCTGAATATTAAGCCAAGGCATTATGCTTTGAACATCCGGTCCGTGATGTGTCGGTATCTTCAATGACGGCTCTATGGCATTTATCGGACCGCTCTTGCTGTTGCCCGGGTCGGCGCTTCTCCTTATCAGAGTTGCGAACACATTCTGTATCCCGTATCTCTTATCCAAAGGATATAACGTCCTTATCAGTCCGGTGGTGTTGCATGAGACCACACGCGAGAACTGTGCGCCCCATGATTCTTTGTAGTTCGCGGATGCGTTGAATGATATTCCCGTGAGGCTGTGATCCTCTCCGCCTTGGAATATTCCTTTCACACCGGCATCAGCATACTCTTTTTTGTATCCTTCAGCAACATCTCCTGGTGTGCAATCAACGATGATATCAACTTTTTTGTACATGTCCCTTATCAGACCGGCCACTTTTATTCCGGCCTTCTTGAATTCCGCCTTCGCTTCCTCATCAGGAACGTAAAGCGGATATCCGAGATCGTTCGCAGTATACGCTTCGAACGTCGGTCTTGTTTTTGTCACGCCGACAACCATCATGTCATCTTGCTGTTCTATCGCCGTGGCAGCCCTTTTTCCTATCGTGCCGAACCCGTTTATACCGACCTTGACCTTCATAATATCTTGGTGCGCGTATGCGGTAGCATAAGATAAGGTTTTACTTCACCGAATACAAATTTTTCGTTCTTTCGGTACGTATGATCAAATGTTCCAATGTCTTTTGAGGAATTTTCTGACATTTTCCACGGCGATCACTCCGCCGAGGCCGTCCTCCATATCTTCGTTGTACTCCGGAACGATCTCTTTTCCCTCGAACGCCGCCAATACGCCGGCGACCACTTCCGCGGTCGCACGCAGATGATATCCTCCTTCCAGAACGAATGCGATCTTTCCGTCAACGCTCTCTTTGATGAGCGCCTTGCACGCGTCAACGTAACCTTGGGTGCTTAATCTTAAATTTGAATTCGGATCGCAGTAATGTGCGTCCACTCCTAAAGATACGACAATAAGTTCCGGTCCGTACTCCCTTATTATAGGTATGATGATCTCATTCATCGCTTTCCGGTATGCCCTGTTCCCAGATCCGGGGGGAAGCGGGATGTTGATCGTATATCCTTCACCGGAATGCGTTCCGAGATCCTCTTTCTGTCCGGTGCCCGTATACAGTTCAGATTCGTGACAATCGATGAACAGAACATCGTCGCGTCCGTAGAATATCTCTTCCGTTCCGTTGCCGTGATGCGCATCCAGATCGATTATTGCGGTTCTTACGCCGGCCGCTTCTACGGCAATGGCAACATTATTCAGATAACAGAATCCGCCTGCATATTCACGTTCGGCATGATGTCCAGGCGGACGCGTGATCGCAAGTGTCGGAACGCCGCTTAACGCAACTCCTACCGCAGTTTTGGCGATGGATGCGGACAGCATCGCAAGTCCGTACGTTCTTTTCGTCTGCAAGGTATCTTGGTCGCGCATGACGTTCTCGCTGCACTTCAGCGATGCGAGATGATCTTCCGTGTGAACTTTCAGAACATCCTCATCATTTATCATTATCGGCGATATGACGTCTCCCCACAAACGTTCCTTCTTCAGTTTCTTCGTTAACGTTTTTATTCTGAACGGGGACTCAGGGTGATCCTCCCATTGCACATGCTCCAAGACCTTACTGTGATAGACTATCGCCATGGAATGTCTTCCTGTTTCCTCCGTTAATACAATCATATTAAATAAGTATTAGTTTTCTTGTTGACACGAAACCGGAAGTGATGGCATGAAAGGCTCGAGAGCGCTCCTGAAAATGTTGGAAGACAAAGGGGTAGGAACGATGTTCGGTTACCCCGGAGGTCAAGTGATACCTATATTCGACGAGATCCTCAATTCAACCGTAAGGCACGTGCTCGTAAGGCATGAACAATGCGCTGCGCACATGGCCGACGGCTATGCCCGCGCATCCGGCAGACCCGGGGTATGTTTGGCGACATCCGGACCGGGCGCAACGAATCTTGTCACAGGAGTGGCAACGGCATTTGCAGATTCCGTTCCAATGATAGTGCTCACAGGACAGGTGGCAACACGTGTTCTCGGGATGGGTGCGTTCCAAGAAGTGGATGCGTTCAGTCTCATGATGCCCGTTACAAAATACAATTATCGGGTGCTCGATCTGCAGATGCTTCCCGAGGCCGTATCAAGGGGATGGGACATAGCATTGAGCGGAAGGCAGGGTCCGGTGCACATAGACCTTCCGGTCGACGCGATAAATTCCGAGATCGATGAATCATTATTGAGCAGAAAGTTCGATCCCGTTGAGGTCAACGAAGATATTTCCAAACTGCCGTATGCGATATCATTGATAGGAAAGGCACAGCGGCCGCTGATAATCGCAGGCGGCGGCGTAATATCATCCAACTCCTCGAATGAGTTGATACAACTTGCGGAGTTGATACAGGCACCCGTCATAATGCCGCTGATGGGTCTCGGTTCCATACCTGCGGACCATCCGTTATCGTTCGGTTCGATGGGCATGCACGGGAAGATGTGCACGCTCAACGCACTGAAGGAAGCAGACCTCGTCATTGCAATAGGAACAAGGTTCTCCGACAGGTCGCACAGTGCGCACAATCAAATGTCCCAGAAGTGCAAGGTCATACAAATTGACATAGATCGAGTTGAGTTCAATAAACACTCTCAAACGGCGGTCAATATACTTGCAGATGCAAAAAAAGCAATGAATCTGATAATAATGCAATTGAAGCAATACCGCGCATCCGCGGTGTGGAACGAGAGGGCAAAGGAACTGAAGAAGAGATGTTCATGCGACTTCATTGACGATCCGACATATCCTATATCCCCAAGACGTGTGATGGCCGAGATAAACAAGATATTGGACGACGACATGATAATAACAACGGACGTAGGTCAAAATCAGATGTGGGCGATGCATCATCTCAAGATACGTCATCCGAGACAACTGATATCATCCGGCGGAATGGGAACGATGGGCTTCGGTCTTCCGTCAGCTATGGGCGCCAAGGTCGCCAGACCTGATAAGAAAGTGATGACGATAACCGGCGACGGCGGTCTGCTAATGGTGATACAGGAATTGGCAACAGCAGTTGCCGAGGACATCAACGTGGTGATATGCCTAATGAACAACGGATGGTTGGGAATGGTGAAGCAATGGCAGAAACTGTTCTGGAATGAACGGTACTCGGGAACGTCGCTCTATCAGTCAAATCCTGATTTTGTGAAATTAGCGGAATCATTCGGAGCGAAAGGCATACGCGTTGAACGTCCGTCCGAAATAGGAAAAGCGTTCAAAGAAGCGTTCGCATCAGACAAGGTATGTTTGGTGGATATGATGATAGACCAGAACGAAGCGGTACTTCCTATGCTTCCGCCAAACCCGACATTGCCGATAATAAAAGGAAATTGTCCGTTCTGATATCGATCGGAATTAAACGCCGAGCATCGAGAAAAGTTATATTACATGTAATATTCTCCTGTTAAATAGAACAAAATTCCTCGACGAAACAGGTGAAAAAAATGGCAACAAAGTCATTCGATGAGATGATGGTGATAGACACACCGGAGGCGGCGAGGAATTTAGAAAAGGCGTACTACGAAGCGTTAGAAAGGGGGCCAATGAAATTCGACGGCCCGAGCATCGATGAGATACTCGAACGCGGAAGAGAATTCCGCAGGAATAATCCCAACTGGTTCAAAGAAGCGGCCGCGAAGGCAAAAGAGAGGGCCATAGCAAGAGGGGAGGACATTTCCGATATAACGGATGAATGATCCTTTTTCAGAAGACCCTATAAAAAGGGTCATCGGAAATTCATACGGGACAGTGGTAACTAAAGAGATGATCGCATGAGAACAGAGACACACCAATTAAGCGAACTGATGGAAGAAATGGATGAAAAGGAACTTTCATTTCTGTTGAATGATTTCAAATGCTCCAGAAACAAAGACAGCGAGCGTTTTCTCAAGAAAGTAGCATTGAAGCATGAGAAAAGAGACATTTCGAGAACATATCTTGTGATCGATCCGAACAAAGGAATGGTCGTCGGATATTACACCCTGGCGCTCAAATGCCTCAGTTTCGACGAGCAGGATGTGGATCCGGATCTTGCTGAACTGATGAACCTGAAAGATAATGTGGCGCAAGCATACTTGATCGGACAACTGGCAAGAGCGGATGAAGCGGAAAAAGGTTCAGGGAGGATAATGATCGACGAGGCACTGAAGACGTTCGATGAAGGCAAAAGGAAATTCGGATGCCGCATGGTGCGTTTAGATTGTCGCGATGAATTGATAGATTACTACCGATCGAACAAATTTCGGCACATAAGGAAGAACTGTGAAAAAGATCTGAACCAAATGGCCACATTCATATGATCGTTGCCGATGGCCGTACGATCTGTCGTCGTAGACAATGGGGTGTTGAAGAGATATCTTTTTGTTCTATGAGCACATGCGTGCGGTACGAGGTGTGGCAAATGGACATCTATCACGATTCGGACGCAGACCTGAATGTTCTCAAAGGCAAAAAAATAGCAGTATTAGGATACGGAGCGCAGGGCAGAGCGCAGGCGTTATGTCTCCATGATTCCGGTTTGGATGTGACAGTAGGAGCAAGAAAGAAGGGCGCTTCGTGGAACAAGGTAAAGGAGGACGGACTGAAAGTGGCGGAGATAACGGACGCGGTAAAGGACGCGGACGTGGTCATGATGCTCCTTCCGGACGAGGTCCAGCCGGAATTGTATGATGAATTGGTCAGACCGAACATGAAAAAAGGTGCGGCACTGGAATTCGCTCACGGTTTTTCGATAACATATAAGTTGATATCTCCTCCGGAAGGTATCGACGTGATAATGGTCGCCCCCAAATCACCGGGGGATATTGAAAGAATTGCATACCTGGAAGGGTTCGGCGTTCCGGCGCTTATATCGGTGTACAAAGATTTCACGGGCAACGCGAAGAACATTGCGCTGGCATTGGCAAAAGGCATAGGATCGACGAGAGCGGGTGTTTTTGAAACATCCTTTGATTTTGAGACGAAATCCGATCTCTTCGGTGAACAGGCGGTATTGTGCGGCGGAGTAACGGCAATGATAAAAGCAGGATACGAGACGCTCAGAGAAGGCGGATATCCGCCGGAGATAGCGTATTTTGAGGTATTGCACGAGGTCAAGTTGATAACAGACCTGATACAGGCCGGCGGTTTCTCAAAGATGTGGTACGTTGTCTCGAATACAGCGGAATACGGCGGCCTGACCAGACGTGACCGCGTCATAACGAAAGAGTCCAAAGAAGGGATGAGATCCATTCTCAAAGATATTGAATCCGGAAAGTTCAAGGACGAGTGGCGCGCAGAGTGGAAGAACGGTCTGAAAGATCTGAAGAGAATGGAAGCGGAAGACTCCTCTCTTGAGTTGGAAATAATAGGAAAGGACATAAGGTCACTTTTCGAAAGAAAGAAGTGAATTCCGTTCAGGATAACCTATGAACAACATCAAGATAAGGACAAGGAGCGGAGAATGGTCCGCCGTCCTTGATGATTCGGACGCATCCAACGAGATATGGTTATCGCTGCCGTTCTCCGCCGACATCAACATGCTTGGCTCTCAGATCTATTTTGTAATGCCGCTTGAAAGCAAGGAAAAAGGTAATTCAAAGATATTCGAGAAAGGCGACATCGCATATTGGTATGAAGCGGATGCGTTGTGCATCTTCTTCGGCCCGACGCCGCTGAGTACCGACGAAAGACCCGTTTCTTCGCACCCGATGAAAAAGATAGGCAGCGTTACAGGAGAATGTTCCGGCATGGAAACATCAGGCGACAGGACGAGAATAACAATGGAACGTTCCTTTTAATTTCCCGCCAATTTAACGCCGGAAAAACTCATCGTCGGTGTTGTGATACACCCCTGATTCACAGCATCATTGCCAATGAACTCAATATGAGCCAGCGCATCGAACATGTTTCCCATGAGCAACGCATTATTGATGGTGTCCGTTATCTTTCCGTTCCTGATTATGTGACCGCATCTGACCTCCAATCCGAATCTTCCCGTAAGAGGGTCCGCTTCAGGCCATGCGAATTTTTCCACAAGGATGCCGTTCTTCGTTTGTTCGATCATGTCGTCGCATGAGCATCTTCCGGAACGGACGATCATATTCATCGGTTTTATGGTAACTCCTGAAGAGTAGATATTCTGTGCGTCCTCAGAGTTCCGACGCATCCCGTTTCCGGTGCTGTTACCGATGAAACTGTCGTTTATGTACCCATTCAGGATGCCGTTCTCAATAAGCACCTTCTTTTGTGACGGTGTTCCTTCATCATCGAACGCAGAACACAAAGGTCCGGGAACGTTCGGATCATCGGTCAGCGTAAGAATATCGGACGCAACCTTCTTTCCGACCATATCGGTCCACGGACTTCGTTTGTAGAACACGTTCTCTCCGTTGAGCGCCGAACCTGCGGACGACATGATCATATCGCCGAGCTCACACGGCGGCAATATCATGGTCAACGTTTCTTTTCCTTTGAACGGTATCGCCGACGCCGATGCTTTTGCTTTCCGCTCCAGTTCTTCGCCGATATGTTCTGCGTCGATGTTCAGGAACGCGCCGTGTACCGACCCTGTACCTTCGCCGTTCCTTTTTCCGCGGAACATGGATGTGAAATGTGCATACACCATCGTACTTTCGTGTTCGGTCAAAAGGCCGTTGCTGTTCGCAACAACAGATCTTATCGTCGAGAGACGGACAGAACCGCGAGGTATCTCAGCCTTACACGCACCGATGACGGATGATAATATGCTCTTCAATTCCCTTTCATCGATGTCATTTATCTTTTTATCGAACACATCCGCTTTTACGGACGGCCGAGACGGCAAAGGATATCCTTTGAACATATTGTTCTTCGGTGAGAACGAAGAAACGCGTATCGCGGATCGAACACATTTTTCTGTCGGATCTTTGTTATTGAGAGTTACGCATGCCCTTCCGAGTTTGTTATTTTTTGCAACTCTTACAGACATTCCGGAATCGATCTTCGTTTCTACATTGCTTATACGCGATCCGTCGATGTATGCTGAATGCGTCAAACTCTCAATAACGTAGCACTCAGCATGTTCCATTTCTTTCGCATGTCTCAGAGCATCGGCGGCTATGTCATGTATGTTCATTTAACCGCCGCCTACGATTATATCGGATCTGCAGTACGGGCCGCCGGAAGATACGTTCACCCAATCCTCAATGCCCTTTCCGCACATGCCGCCGTCAAATTCCACGTTCTTGGTGGCAGCATCGGTTGTTCTCAATATTTCCAGTGCGCGGCCGGTAAGCGTGAAGGATCGTAACATATTTGTTATCTTTCCGTTCTTTATCAGAAATCCCCGCAGAACTTTGGCCTCAAATCCTCCTCCGACGGGATCTTCCATGCCGTTGACCATCTTGTCGCACAGAATTCCGTGTTTTGTATCTGCGATGATGTCATCCAATGTCCTGTCGCCGGGGCCGAAAAAGGTATTCGTCATCCTTGCCCAGATCCTTTTTCCAAAATTTTCCGCCCTTCCGTTCCCTGTGGGTTCGGAGTTCATAAGGGATGCGGATTCAAGGGTGTGCATGTATCCTTTGTAAACACCGTTCTCAATGATGCACGTGTTTGAAGCGGGAGTCCCCTCGTCATCATATAATATCGTACCGTGAGCCTTGTCAACAGTGCCGTTGTCGTACATCGAGATGACGTCGGACGCAACCTTCTTTCCTACCGCATCCGAAAGAAAAGATCTCTTTTTTACAACTTCATCGGCTTCGGACGCATGTCCCATCACCTCGTGCGCAAGCAATCCGGATACCATCGGGTCCGTTATAACGGTCATCGATCCGCTGGGAGGGCGCTTCGCCTTCAGCGTAAGTATCGCTTCATCGGCGACACTTCTTCCAAGTGCTTCGATGTCAATACTTTTCACAAGTTCGAATCCGCATGTTCCGTCCGGCCCGCCGTAGTAGCGTTCCATCTTCTTGCCGTCGGATGCGACGCTCATCGCTCTGAATCTTGTTCTCACTTCTTCCCACTCTATCTCGGAACCGACGGAATTTATCAGGATATTTTTACTGACCTCTTCTCCGTACGCTCCGATACGGTTCAATATCTTGTCACGGACCTGTGAAGAATCGACATCCAGAACCGCATTCACTTTTTCTTTCATATCCGCATTGTCAGGATGTATCTTCACGTTCTGCGTTCTTTTGCTTTTTATTTCCTTTACGTTGAGTTCGATCCTTTCTCTCGGATATCCGGACGCGTTCTTCACCGCAGTTGCGGCAGCCTCATGTATATCGTCTAAAAAAGTGGTCGTATAATATCCCCATCTGCCGTTCATCCATGCCCGTAAACATACGCCGCCTACCGTTTTATCGGAAAGGTGACGGATATCTCCGTTCACGGAACGTATGTCAATGTTCTTTATGATCTGCGATCTTGCATCGCAGAATTCCGCACCGTTCTTCTGCATCATCCTCACTGCTTTCAGAAGGGCATCGTGCATCAGATCACCGTTAGATCTTTGTCAAATATTGTTAATGGTTCGGCACCGTCCTTTGTTATCAGGACGGTATCCTCTATCCTTATTCCGCCTATTCCCGGGATATATATTCCAGGTTCTGCGGTAACGACCATACCTTCTTTCAGGATATCTTTCGAAACACGCGAGATCGACGGACCTTCGTGTGCATTCATTCCCACTCCGTGACCGAATGAATGTATGAATCTTCCTTTGAATTCGCTTTTATCGATGATCTTCCTTGCGGCGATGTCCGCATTCTTCGCGGGCGCGCCGCACAGCATTTCTTTGATCCCTGCTTCCTGTGCTTTGAGAACAACATCATATGCTCTTTTCAAAATATCATCGGGTTCGCCGAAGAACACCGTTCTCGTAAGGTCGGAACAATACATCCCATACTTGGAACCGAAGTCAAAAAGCGCAGTATCGCCTTTTTTCAATGTACGTTCCGAAGGGCGCCAATGGGGTTCCGCCGAATTCTCGCCGAAGGCGGATATCGTTTCAAATGCGTTCCCGCTGCCGTTGTCATTCCTCATAGAAGAATCAATGAGCCACGCAACCTCTTTTTCTGTTATTCCTTCGCGCAGGAACTCAGGTATCTTCTTTGCGGCCTTTGATGATATGGAACATGCTTTCCTTATTTCGGTGATCTCTTGTCCATCCTTAACGGAAACGACATCCGCCATCTTATCCGAAACATCGAAAAGTTTTGCATCCGTTATTTTTTTGATATATTCTGACGTATTCCTTGTTATCGCTCTTCCCGATACGCCGATGCGTCTGCACCCTTTCAGAAGTTCCGCAAGTATCGTCATCCTTTCTTTGCGATCCCTGAATATGTGAACATTTCCCTTTCCGCTCTTTGCGGCCGCTCCTTCAAGTTCGTTCGTCACGACATCAAGCGAACCGTCTTTGGATATCACGGCAAAAGAACCTTCGAAAGAACCGGAACGCTGTTCCGTAACATACCAAAAAACGGGATCAAGAAAGGGCATACCGCCGTTCGCTATGACAACGGCATCCTTTTTTGCACTGTCCGCGATCCTCTGTGCTCTGTCCATCAGATGCCTACCCAATCGTTCCTTATAACTCGTTTCAATGCAGATATGGCGGAAAGCGCAGCCAAATGACTGGTCGCAGGATTATCCGGCGACGGGACATTCTTCGTCTTTGACGATATCTCTCCGAATTCACCGCGAACGATGAGTTCGTGCGAATTGAAATGCGTTTCAGGATCTACTATTATTTTCACTTTGGTCTTGTCGAAACCTATGCCCATTATGCTTACGGTCGCAGCAACGTTAACATTCTTCGGAAATAATTTCACTGCTTCTCTGGCGACGCCTTCGTATACGATCGTTGGTTTCTTTATCTCAACGCCCGAATACCTTTCCTTCAGATACGGAACATCGATGAAACTTTCCATGTTCTTTGTCATGACAAGTTCAACATCGTCTATTCTTCCGACAGATGCCGAACTCAGTCCGTCCGTGCCGCATAATGCTCCCGACGGCACCAGTATGCGCGCTCCGGTGCCTTTTGCGATATCATATACACTTTTTCTGTAATCGTCATCCACCAGTGCGCCGACCGACATTATCATAATGTCCACGCCTCTTCCGACGACCTTAGGTATTATCTCTCTCGCGGCCGCTTGGCTTGCCGCTTCGATCATAAGGTCGCAGTGATATAATTCCTGTTCAACGGAATGAACCGCTGCCGCTTTTTTCAATTCCGCCGCAAGTTTCTCCGCAGCGGCATCATCCTGATCGATGAGGTATATCTTTTTGACCTCACTCATATTGTCAGCGGCTCTTGCGAGTTCGCTTCCTATCGATCCGCAACCGACGATCGCCAAGCGCATAGCGCCGAAGACCGCTTTTCATGTATTTAATACATTATTTTCGCGCACAGCGCATGAGCGCCGGCGAAATGAAGATTAAGATGATATGTATCTCCGTAACAATGCCTTACGAAACGTTGGAACACACGGCGGACATTCTGGTCAAATGCACCGGAAGAACGATGGAAGAATGTTTTGAAAGCGCAGCATACGCGTTATTCGACCAGATGGTCGACACCGGAACGATAGAAAAAAAGATGAGGATATCTTTCGAAACGGAAGCGGAACACATCGAAGATCGATTATACTCATTCCTTTCTTGTTTACTGAGCATAATGGACTCGGATTCTTCGGTATTTTCTGAATTCATCGTAAAATTCAACGGAAATAAGATAACATGTGACGCGTACGGCGAAACTCTCGATCTGAAAAAACACAGGCCGAGAACGGAGATCAAGGCGATAACGTATCATATGATGCACATTGATGAAAAAGGACCGTCCGTTACAGTGTTATTCGATGTGTAGATATACTCAAAAAGTATTTGTGAATGATATGTTAAAACTGGGCTGGTTCTCCACCGGACGCGGACAAGGGTCACGGGATCTTTTGAGAACGGTGATGGAAAAGAAGAATTCCGATGACATCGATATGAAAATAGAATTCGTCTTCTGCAACTGGGATAACAAAGAGGAACCGAACTCAAGGAAAGAACAGAGAGAGATGTTCTTCGATCTTGTCAAAAGTTATGACATTCCGTTGGTAACGTTATCGTGGAAGACATTCCGTCCGGATATTTGGGAAAGCGATCAGGTAACGTGGAGGAACGAGTACGGAAAGGAAATGAGAAAATTACTTTCAAAATATGATTTCGATATCGGCGTACTTGCGGGTTATATGCTTTGGGTCGATGATGAGACGTGTGAAACATACGATCTGATAAATCTTCATCCGGCTCTGCCGGACGGTCCGAAAGGAACATGGCAGGAAGTTATTTGGCAACTGATAAATGATGATGCAAAAGAACAGGGAGCAATGATACATCTCTGCACGAAGGAATGGGATCGCGGTGCTGCGCTGACATACTGCGGATTCCCGATACGCGGTATCGGGTACGATGAACTCTGGAATGATATGTACAGGAAATTAACAACAAGGACGTTAGACCGGATAAAAGCGGAAGAGGGAGAAAAAGAACCTCTTTTCGCAAAGATCAGAGCAGACGGCGCAAAACGGGAACTGCCGCTGATAGTATCGACGATAGAAAGGTTTGCATGCGGCGACCTTAAGATGGTGAAACAAAAAGCATTCTTCAAAGGCGAACGTCTGAAGGGAGCGTTCGACCTTTCCGATGATGTAAACAAAAAGTGAAAGAAATGGAATACAATCATATGGAAGAACTGGGGTTCAGCGAAGATAAACAATTAGTGTGCAACATGTCAGGATTTCTGGATCAGGGAAGATCGATGAGGAATATGTGCGACCGGTTCATCCGCAACGGCGGAAGGTTGTATGATGTTCTCACAGCATGCGACAGCATTATGATGTACACACAGGATGATGAGAACACAGGTTCGGACGGAACACTGAGGTCGATGGCGGCGTTCCTGAAGGCCTATGGTGTTACAGATATCTCACTTAACGATTTTTTCAAAAATGATATAAAACTCATGCAGGGTTCGGATGTGATCCATTATCTGGATGAACTTATGACCGTGACCGTCCTCTCAGAAACGTATGAGCATCACGTTTCCGTTCTTTGCGATCTCATTGAGATGCCGTATAACAGGGTCAAATGTACACAGGTGTCATTCGACGGCTCGGATCTGGAGGTCAATGATGCAAAATGGTTAAGGGAAGTTGCGGAAGAGATATCAAAGATGGATATTCCGAAAATAACGACATCAGGTACGAACCAGTATCTGGAGCAGAAGGATCAGATGATCATCGAAACGGTCGGCCGGATGACGAAAAGGATATCCAAAAAGGTCTTTGCGCGCAGTGTCGGGTCCATGGGAGGAAGCGAAAAATCGCACGCGCTGCTTGATGCGGGAAGAAGAACGAATGTAAATTACGATTGTACCGCATACATAGGTACCAACGCTACAGACCATATTGCAATGGATGTCGTCCGCAGCAATGAAGGATTAGCAATATCATTCAACGGTGACGGTTATGCGGTCAAAGGTTCGAATGTTGCGGTAATGTCATCAAATTCCATAGTCCCCGCTGTCCTTGTATCAGAATTCTACATAAACGGACTGGAAGCGGTCTATTCGATGATAGGGTCATGGGATCGTAAGGAATTGATGAGAAGAGAATGCTCTGATAAGAATCTGATGAATGCGATGCTTGCCGCATTCCCGTCAAAGTTGCCGGAAGTTGTCATCGTTGATGATAATAATTTGAACGATGTGATGCGTGAGAGTGAAAGATACAGGCGAAAACTTACTATTTAGCGTAACACCAGCACTCGCGCGTATCGAAATGACAAAAAAGTGCTCACGCCGGGATTTGAACCCGGGTGTCCACCTCGAAAGGGTGGAATGATTGGCCGCTACACTACGTGAGCCTTGACTGCCCATAATAGAATTGGTTAATAATGGTTTCCTTACCTGAGGAATATCCCGTTCTCCCATTTTCCGGTCTGTGATGTCCCTTTCTCAAAGTATAACGTCCCTTTGCCGTTTCTGGTGCCGTCCTTGAAGTCGCCTTCATATCTGTCACCGTTGGCCCAGTAGAATATGCCTTTGCCCTCTCTTTTGTCGTTCTTGAAGTCGCCTTCATACCGATCCTTGTTGGAATAGTAGTAAACACCTTTCCCGTTCTTCTTGTTGTTCTTGAACTCGCCTTCATATCTGTCGCCGCTCGTGTAACGGTATACGCCTTTGCCGTTCATCTTGTTGTTCTTGAACTCGCCTTCGTATATGTTGCCGTCGGAATGGAAGTACTTTCCTTTGCCTTCCATGTTGTTGTCCTTATATTCGCCTTCATATCTGGAGCCGCCGGCAAAATAATACTTCCCTTTGCCGTTCCTCTTACCGTCCTCGAACTCGCCTTTGTACCTGCTGCCGTCGAAATATTTTACTTCCCTTATCTTAGGTATGACTACTCCCCCTTCACCTGATCATTACGTTATCGTAATAGGTGTTAATATCTTTTCCACATGCCCGTGCTCAGAGGAACGGAAGT
>WQXR01000003.1 GCA_009784745.1 Methanomassiliicoccaceae archaeon
GCGTGGAGGGCGAGATTCGAACTCGCGGGTCCTTACGGACAATAGATTAGCAGTCTATCGCCTTACCAGGCTGGGCCACCCCCACATTAATAATGGTGGGCTCGGCCGGATTTGAACCGGCGGCCTCCGCCGTGTGAAGGCGACGTCATAACCGCTAGACCACAAGCCCTTGATTCCGACAAAGTATAACGGTATATTTAATCGTTCATACCTTCCGCATACGGAAGCAGCAGCGTCAACAGGTGCGAAAGATTAACATCGGACCGTTCATTACTGAATTTATATGACGATCCGAAATAACGCAGATAAAGATGCAGATGCCGATAAAAGATTTGACGCATCACTGAACTCCGTTCTGCACATTGACAAAAAAGATTATCCGTGCTACGTCGGCGGATTGAAGATCGCATCAGGCAACGAATTCATTGTAAAAAGTCCTGTAGATGAAAGCATACAGTTCGGAAGGTTCCAGGAACCGGAGATCGGGTTATCGGACCGTGCGGCGGATGTTGCTCTCAGCGCATTCCGAACGTGGTCGAAGACAGATAAAGAAAAAAGAACGGAGATATTTGAAAAAGTATCGGACACGATAAAAAAACAAAAGTACAGGATAGCAGCGGCGGTAACATTAAGTTCCGGCATGACAAGAGAGGATTCAATATACGAAGTTGAACGGTTAATAGAAGTGATAGACGACAACGTTCACAAAGTAAAAGAAGGGATAAAAGGGAGACCGTACGGCGTCTGGACCGTCATTTCAGAATACAATTCACCGTTGGCTGCGCCCATCGGTCATTCAATATCTGCGATATTAGCAGGCAACACAGTTATTTTGATACCTCCGAAGGAATGTCCTTTTCCTTCGTACATGATGTACGATATAATATCATCAGCAGGATTGCCTGACGGCGTTCTGAACGTGATATACGACCGTAAAGGAAAAGTAATGTCGAACCTGGCTGAAAATGAGAATATCGCAGGTATCGTCGCAACAGGAAGAAGCGACAGATTCGAGGAATTGATGTTCTCCGCCGTTAACGAAGGTACTGTTCTTATAACAGAGTTCAAAGGCATGAATCCGATCTTGGTATACAAACCGTTATCAATGCAGGTTGCCGCCGATATTGTGATTTCGTCGGCATTCGGATACGCCGGCCAGCGTATCGATTCATGTTCAAAGGTGATAATAACCGCAGGTGAGGAAAAACAGTTCATCCATTCTCTTTTGACATCTGCAAAAAAGATAACGGTCGGCGATCCCGCCGAAAAGGGAACATTCGTCGGACCGGTAATATCGAATGAGAACATGAAAAAGTTCCTTGATATCGTGGATGAAGCAAAGGACAATATCATATTCGGCGGAAAACGCGTTCTCGGCGACGAAACGAGCGCAGGATACTATGTAATGCCGGCGATATTTGCGAACCTTTCGGAAGAACACGTTCTGAACATAATTGACAACAGCCTTCCGATATTGTCGATACACGCGGTAAATGATCTTGAGGATGCATTTGAAATGATAGGCGACTGCGAGTTCGGTCTCAGCATGGGGATAATATCAAAGGACGAAAATGTGACGAAAAGATTCATGGCCGAAGCGGATGCCGACATTGTTCGTGTGAACGGAAGTATCATGGACGTCGCTATGAAAGCGGATGTTAACGAATTCGTCAAAAAATGAATGTGTCAGACGCCTCTGATCTTTACGTCTTTCACATACTCTTTTGCAATGTCCGCCATTGCCGTCAATCGTGATACGGGATACGGATCTATCACCGATAAAGCAGCGTCGATAGTGAACTTATTCCTGAACTGATGTATGCGATATCTTTTAGCGCCTTTGATGTTCTTGCATATGTTCCTGATGTCCTCTTCCTTAACATACACCGGAACGGCCGTTGTTCTGAACTCATGTTCAATTCCCGAATCAATGATAACGGAAATGCTCTTTCTTATCTTCTCAATATCAACAGCACATCCCGCTGCGGCATCATAACGTTCATTAAGCGATGATTTCAGATCCATCGCCACCATATCAACGAGTTCAGAACCTATAAGATCGTCCAGCACATCCGGCAACGAACCGTTGGTGTCCAATTTCACCTTAACATTCAGCGCTTTCAGTTTTCCGAGGAATTTGTGAATATCTTTATTCATAAGAGGTTCTCCGCCCGAAACGACAACACCGTCCAGAAAATCTGAGTTATCTTTGATATAATCGAGTACCTGTTCCTCCGGTATCTCTGTTACGTTATCACTGACAACAATATCTCGGTTATGGCAGTACGGGCATGTGAAATTGCATCCCTGTAAATATACGGTACAGGCGACCATCCCGTCCCAATCCAACAACGTTGTTTTAAGGAATCCCGCTATCTTCATATCATCTGTATCGCAGGAGAATGATAAATCTGTTCCTGAACACCGCATCCTAGATACGTACACGAAGGCAACAGTATGTATACTGGTTGTTTCAATTCATTTACGTAAGTAAAATGAAAAAATTCAAAGTAAGATTCCTTCCGTCAGACGTTTGCGTCGATGTTGAGAGCGGTACGCTTATCGCAGATGCCGCCTCGTCAGCAGGAATAAAGATGAGGTTGCCGTGCAACGGCAACGGAAGGTGCGGCCGGTGCAATGTGATCATTTCCAAAGACAACAAAAAGGATCAGTGCAACTCAGAAAGAACGCTTGCGTGTCAAACGCACATCACAGATAATATTGAAATTTCGATACCTGCTGACGAAGATACGATAATCGCGTCAAAGGATCACAGAAAAATAAAGATAGATGATCTTACGCCGATAGTAACGTCAAAGAAGAACAATTACGGACTGGCCGTTGATATAGGAACGACAACTGTCGCCGTTTCAATAGTAGATATGAACAACGGTCTTGATCTTTACTCAGCGGCTTCGTACAATTTACAGGGATCACACGGCGATGATGTCCTTTCCAGAATAGAATATGCACATGATGGCGGTACCGATGAATTAAGAAGATCGGTCATTGAAACGATAAACGATCTCATCCGTACGTTCATAGGCGATACGAACGAAATAAATGCTGTATACGTGTCGGGGAACACAACGATGATACATCTGTTCTTAGGCGTAGATCCGTCGCCTATACGCGAACTTCCGTATCTGCCCGTGATAAAAGAAAAGGAGATAACGGGAAAGGAAAGCAGTTTACTCGTAAATAAAGATGCAAAAGTGATATGCATGCCGTCACCGGCAGCGTACGTGGGCGGTGATGTAATATCAGATATCATAAACTCCGAAATGGACGTGAGCGATGATCTTTCGCTGTTGATAGACGTAGGCACCAACGGTGAAGTGGCGTTAGGAAATAATGATGTGATGCTGGTATGTTCATCGTCCGCAGGACCGGCGTTCGAAGGCGGAAAGATGACATCGGGAATGATGGCAAAGTCCGGTGCAATAGACAGTTTCAAAATTAACGATAACGAAAAATTTGAATTTACCGTCATCGGAGGAAACGAACCGAAAGGGATATGCGGTTCCGGTTTTATCGATATACTGGCACAGTTGTTCTTGAAAGGATACATAGACAAGAAAGGAAAGTTCACATTCAAAGCAAGAACGGAAACGGTCAACGGAAAGAAGATGCTGACGATATCGAAGAACGTATTCGTAAGCGAGGATGACATTCACAACGCGATCATGACAAAAGCGGCGATATATTCGGCGTCTTCGACGCTTATAAGAGGCTTGGGCGTTACGATGAATGACATCAAAAAGATATACATCGCCGGCGGTTTCGGGAATTTCATAAACGCAGAAAGCGCGATCGCGTTTGGCATGCTTCCCGACGTTCCGAGGGAACGTTTCATCTATTTGGGGAACGCATCGTTAGCAGGCGCAAAACATTCTTTGTTATCGTCATCCGTAAGGAATAGGATATCAGAGGTCTTTGAAAGAACTACTTACGTAGATCTCGGTTCGGATCCAATGTTCTCTGACGAATATATATCGTCATTGTTCATTCCGCACACGGATTCATCCAGATTTCCTTCGTACAAGATCGTTTAGGCAACGCGACAGAAGCAAAGAACGGTTCGTTTTTAATATTATACGGTCATTGACAAAGCGATGGACAGAAATTTTGCGACAACGTTGATCGGTTCGTTACCGTATGATAACGCGAAACAGGCGTTAGATAAGATACTGGACGGAAGGATATCATATCCTTCGTGGCCGCAACTTCCCGCTTTGGGATATTCAGAGAGCATGTACGTACAAACGGGATGCCACTTGCCTGGAGTGGAGATAGACGACATAGGAAAGAAAATTACCGTGGACGTAGCGTCATACGATCCTACAGAGATATACACCGCGATCTTATCAGGCGATCTGTCATATTTTGCACATCCGGACAAATATCATCGCGGATTATATGAATTCATAAACCGAGACCTTTCAAAGTTCAAAGCAATAAAAGGTCAAGTAACAGGACCAATAAGCGAAGGCCTCCAGATCGTTGATAGAGAAGGCAGATCGGTGATATACGACGAATCATATTCGGAAATTGTAAGAAAGACCGTCAACATGACCGCAAAATGGCAATCCAAAGGATTACTGAAGCATAATAAGAATGCGATATTGTTCTTTGACGAACCTTCATTAACATTATTGGGAACACCGTTCGCATCAATATCCAACGAACATGCGAAACAATGGTTAAATGAATCGATGGAAGGCGTTGAATGCGAAAAGGCGATACATTGCTGCGGGAACACGGATTGGCCGCTGGTGTTCGATACCGATATAGATATCCTGAGTTTTGATGCATACTCGTATGCACACACAATAATGATGTTCGCCGATGACGTTTCAAAATTCCTTGAAAAAGGAGGAACATTATCATGGGGACTGATACCAAGCACAGATGACGCCATTGTTTCAGAAAATGCCGACAATCTGGTAAAATTGTTCAAAGAACATATTGCCATGATGGTGAAAAAAGGGATCGATGAAGAATTACTGATAAAAAGATCGATGATAACGCCTCAATGCGGTCTCGGCGGCGTAGAAAAGAAGAATGCGGACAAGGCATTGGACATGCTGTTCGATGTGTCGGTTGCAATGAAAAAAGCATACGGAGTGAAGGAATGATAATCGCGCTCGCAGGCAAGGGGGGAGTGGGGAAGAGTTCAATCTCTTCGCAACTGATACTTCAATTATCGAAAAAGGGAGTGGTACTGGCAGTGGATGCCGATCCTAATACGAATTTGCCGGATAAATTAGGTTTACCTGTAGAAAGGACAATAGGCGAGATAAGGAACAATGCCGTAAAACATCCGGATTCGATACCAAAGAACATGAGCAAACATGAACATGTTGCTATGGAAATTCGTAAAGCGATGCACGAACACGACAATATAGATCTTTTAGTGATGGGAAGGCCGGAAGGAGAAGGATGCTACTGTTTCATGAACAACGTACTCAGAGAATGCTTCTCCGGAATGATAGACAATTACAAATTCACAATAATTGACAACGAAGCGGGAATGGAGCATTTATCAAGAAAGATATTACCGAGGACGGATGTTCTTTTATTGGTGTCTGACGCAACGAAGATCGGGATAAGAACGGCCGCACGTTTGTTATCGGTAGCAAAAGAAGTGGGAATGGCCATAGGAAGAACGATACTTGTGATAAACAATCTTCCGGGCGAGTTACCGAAGGAACTTTCAGACGAAGCGAAAGCGAACGGATTTGAGGACGTGATAGCAATAAAGCATGATCCTCTCGTCTACTCGGCCGGATTGGAAGGTTCTGCTCTTATGTTGCCGGATGATTCCGAGTTGAGCAAGGGCGTATCGTCACTGATAGCGATGATCATTTGACAGATATCCGTCGATCTTCACATCACACGGATCGAACAGGAATGAGGCCGCGAACAGAGGGTAATGTTCCACTCCTTTTTCGTCAACGTATACGTTAGTATTTTCCAATTTGATCCCTCTTTTTAATTTGTATTTCTCAGACATCACGATACCCATGGATTTAGATCGTTTGTTATTGCCTGATTTGACCTCCAATACTGTTACGGTGCCATCAATGTTAAGTATGAAATCTGTCTCCAATTTTCCGCTCTTTTCAAAGTACGTAAGTGTGATCCCTTTTTTCGCAAGAACTTCGGCGAGCATGTTCTCAGCGATGCCACCTTTGTTTATCATGATGTCTCCGCTGAGCAAAGAAACGCCAACCCCCGGTTCCATCACTGAGATCAGTAATCCGGTATCGTTCATATACACCTTGAAAGCATCTTCAATGATATTCGACACCAGGGGTGCGGCCGGTTCCTGGAGGTTATGACAGTAATTCACAATGCCTGCGTCAAATAACCATGAAAGACTGCCGTTGTAGGTTCGCGAACCGTCCCCGGGTCTGCTGCCTTCCACACCGTTATAACGGAATTTTTTATTTTCTCTCGCGAGTTGCGCAGGTATTGATCTGAAGGTACTCCATATTTTGGTCTTCTTTGATTCCGGTGCATATTTTGCAATATCGTTCATGTATCCAGCGATGATATCTCGCTGTTCTGAAAGGACCTCTCCGAAACTGTTCGTTTCTATGAACTTGCTCACAACTTTCGGCATCCCCCCGACGACCGAATACCATTTGTAATATTCATTCATTTTTTCCATGACGGAGTTGTCCATATGCATTTTTTTCCGAACGATGTCGGAAACATACGATATTATGTCATCACTGATGCCGAGCGCCCATAAGAACTCCTCAAAATCCAACGAACGCAATTCTATTGCAGTTTCGTACCCTACAGGATATGACGTCACATCTTTGTATTTGATGCCGAGGAGCGATCCGGAAGCAATGACATCGAATCTGCCATCCAAGGAGAACGATTTCAACGCAACTCTGGCATTCGGGCAACTTTGTATCTCGTCCAAGAAAATCAGAAGATCCCCGGGAGTAAATTTGATCCTGGGAAAACGTATGCTCAGATTTCTTACAAGCGAATCTGCGTCCAGATCTCCGTCGAAGGCACTTTTCATTTCCGGCGTGAGTTCGAAGTTTATGTAGATGTAGTTGCCATAATTCTTTTTTGCAAAATCCTCAATTATGAACGTTTTTCCGACCTGTCTTGCTCCTTTCACAAGAAGGCATTTCTTGTCGGATGTGTTCTTCCATTTAAGGAAATAATCGGTAATTTTTCTCCTGAGCATGAACACACATGGGCCAGGAAGTATTTATTACTATTTTTTACCACGAACTTTAGGTATCTTTTGCAGTTTTTTACCACGAACTTTAGGTATCTTTTGCAGTTTTTTACCACGAACTTTGACACAGACGCGGTCTCATTTTGTGCTGAGATCTTTCAGGAACTTCGGAATATCTCTTGATTCACTTGTGCCGACGATAACTTTTCTGTTAAGCAGTTCATGAAGTTTGGCAGACATCCTTGCCACTAAACCAGGAATTACCACAACACCGTCCGACTTGGAAAGAACACCGCTCTCATTGAGAACTTTAGCGACATGTTCTGCGCTGAACTTACCGGCGGAGTATGCAGTTAGCACAGATAACCCCTCAGTGTCCACTATCTGTAACCAAACAGGTATCTTGGATTTCTCGATATCCGCACGTACTGTGAAATACGTTAACGAGAAGTTCGTTGTGAAGAATATCGGTGAATGCTCATGAGGTTCGCCTATCGGATACAATCCTTGCTTGACCTGTATCGGTACCTGCGGATCTGTATAGATGTTCTGACGCAAAGTGAAAAGCGGCAACGCCTCGTATTCTTTCAGATCATCGAAAATCACTAAACTTCCGTATTTCATTGTTGACATTGCTGCCATTGCAACAGCGTATTCACCTGAACCAACGCGATCCATAAGCGGATATCCAAGCGGTTTGAATTTCTTCTTTATTGCACTGCGTCTTGCGATCGTTTGACGTTCAAGGCATTCTTTCAGATTTGCAGGGGACATGTCAAGAACGATATCCTCAACTCCTGATGCCTTAGCCTTTTCGGAAAGATCCGCAAGATCCTCGGGAGAAGCATCCTTCAAAGTAAGAGGGCATGAATATCTCTTTGCAAGTTCTGTCATATTCTCAATGTTGTCGGATGTTGCACAATATAACAGCGGTCTGCGCGGCGCGGCCTTTTCTATCACATCTTTCAGAATAGTTTCATCACACTCAAGTATGAATGGTCTGTCCCACAGTTCCATTGCGGAATTCACAGCATCTTTATATGTGCCAGCATTACCGGAATCGCACCTTATTGAGATCATGTCAACATCAAATGTCATTCCGACACGTTCGAAACTCAGCCGCTTGATATCATTGATGCGTTCCTTTATCTTACATGTGTCCGAGACCGTTACCGCATACGCTATCGGGTTCACGAACCGGCGCTCATGACGGTACAGAACGGTCTCGCCGCCCATCTTTATCTCTTTGCCTTTTCCTATTGTGACCGTCTTTATCGGAGGTGCAGAGGACGCTTCCAATGCATTTTTCGATTCGGAACTTACATGCGGACAGTCATCGATCTTTGCCTTCTGATTGGAAAGCAGCATCGCAAACGCTAAGCACGTCGGCTGACCGCAATCCTTGCAATTGGTCTTCGGCAGCAGTTTGAAGAATTCTATTGCTGTCGGCATTTACTCACCTCTCAATTCGTCGGCGTAACTCATTATCATATCGGCTGCGCCGGGATTCCTCATTATTATTATGTCTGCGCCGGAGACCATCGCAGCCATTGCCGTCATCGCTTCCCACCATGTAACGCGGCCTTTGACATTATCAAGTTCATCATTCACGGCATCACCCACGTCCCAAGAACCGGTCGCGTCACATATCATAGGAATTTGAAGCATCTTGTCGTTCGATAAAGCGGCAAGTCTTATCCTCTCATTCACAGAGTATGAATAATCCAATCCCATGCCCAGAGGGGCCATCAGCGGATCCATTAGTATGTCGTTATACTGGACGCCGAAATCTGTTAAGATTATGTTCATCTGTTTCGCAAGATTAACATCAAGATTGGAAAATGCAATTATTGTGTGCTTACCTGCAATAGCGGCTGACGATATTGTCTTGTATTCGTCCTCATCCGCTTTTCCCAGTATTAATTTCGTACCTTTCATGGATCCGCTTACAACTTTCATAACATCGTTGTCAACATCGGCGATACCGCATCCGTAAACTATTATCGGAAGTTGGGTCGCATTAACGATATTTTGTACAAGTTCTGCGGCTTCTGCCGGCGTTGTTCCTTTTTTGTCGGGATCAATTCCTTTCAGACGCAGACATATCATATCTATGCCGAGTGACTTCCACATCCTTGCCCACTCTACCGGATCCTTTTGACGGTTATCGAACATGGATGCCGCAAGTTCCGGATAGTCGGAAAGATCGTCAACTACTTCTCCGGCTATCATTACTCTCCGTTTTGATGAGTTCTCAAAGGAAAGGAAAAACATACCGTCAGCACCGCCTGCGACATAGTCGCCTTTACCTAGGACGGTCTCGTTCATCTTTCCCGAATATTTTTCGTTGACGTCAGGAATCTTCATTGTATCACTATATCAGCGGAGACATACTTAACGCAGGATGTTCGTTATCAGACATCCATTGCATCAGTTGTTCCGCATCTTCCGTTACCGTCTCGTCGGCTATCTTGTCATACATATCAGGAACACCAAGTTCCTTTCCTATTCTCTTTATGTCATCGGCAAGCGATTCTTTAAGGCGTTTCGGCATCCATGCAACTCTTTTCAGACCGCCTTCGGCGGATATGAATTTCTTGCTTGTTATGTATTTTTTTCCTATTCCCATGAATCCAGGTGTCTGACGTCCTCCTCCTATTGAACCGGCTAACGTAGAGAATTTCATTCCCACCGGTGTCATTCCCGTGTGATCACGGTCAACAAGAACAACAGCCTGCATATCGGATGTCATTGCAATGATCACTTCAAAGCAGCCGCACGAGGTCATCGGCGAGTCCATTAAACTGTACATGCACATCCTCTCCACGTTACCGTGGGATTGCGAACGAACAATATCATTCGTTCCGCCCCATTCTCCTTTCTCCGCGCTCAGTACGTTGCCTTTCTCAATGGGTGCGTTCGGTCCGTTCGGCGAGAGTCCGTTGCTTGCCTTCGCGTCAAGCCAATTGATCGCGCCGCATAATCCCAATCGCTCCGGCGCTATTATGCAAACATGATCGGGAGCGAATGACTGGCACATTGTACATGTGTAGAAAACATTAACAGAATCGTCGGTCAATCCTTTCAGACGTTCGTCCCTTGCGTCATATGTTTTCTTAGCGATGTCATAATGTTTCGAGACCTCCGCCGGATCAGTAATTATCATTACCTGAACTCTTGTCACGATCTTGCCGAATTCTTCCTTTATTTTGTGTATCAGTATCTTTCCGATGTGTTCTAATTTAAATCCGCTTTCTTTGGCGGTGTCGCTTATCCTTATCCAATTTGAATCTCTCTGGCCGGCGTGCCAAATGCCTTCCGCATAGTTAAGGAAATGATGGATGTTCCTTTCTATCACAGGTTCAAGGTCAGATTGAACATCTTTGCCGTATATGCGTACAAT
Source organism: Methanomassiliicoccaceae archaeon (assembly GCA_009784745.1). Taxonomy (GTDB): domain Archaea; phylum Thermoplasmatota; class Thermoplasmata; order Methanomassiliicoccales; family Methanomethylophilaceae; genus Methanomicula. The sequence continues at coordinate 10,614 of WQXR01000003.1, forward strand.
TATCCCGAGATCGGTCGTATCGCCTTTCCCGAATTCATCGATGTTCTTTCCGATGATCGTTATCCTATTGTCCTCAACATCTTTTTCATTCGCTTTCGTAAGTATCTCGAACGATCTGCTCTTTGTCCCGCCTGCTTCAAGATACGTTTGCGGTCTTCTTACGGTCTCACCTTCAAATGCAGGCCCGTATGCGACCGGAAGTTCGATCGGCTCTAATTTTACGGTTATCTTCCGCTCTTCTATCCCAACTTGTATCATGTCCAAATTATCATTACAGGAACGCAGCGCACCGCTTATGTTCGGTACGTCGTTATCTGTTACGACAACAGCACTGTGAAGCAGTGCCGCAAATGCAAATGCAGCATCTAAATTATTCAGGGAACCCATGTGAATGACAACGATCTTCGGTCTTTTCACAAGATATGCTCTCAACTTCTCACGGTCACCCTGTTCGATGCTTCCGAATGAGTATGCTGCTCTCGCGGCAAAGTTGAGCGCATGCACAGTAGCAGTGAAATTACCGAGAGGATAGAACATGCGGTCCCATCCTATTGCTATTCCGTTATCTCTCATCTGATCGAGACAGTCACCGGATGCGCATGATACCATTCCTTTCGATTGGCAGTTCCTTACCATTTTTCTTATCTCGGGAACATCCTTTTCTTTCCTTCCCAGAAATAATACTGCGCCGGGTATCGTCTCATCTACGAAACTCAATCCTAATTCTCTCAATATCCGGTCGGGAACGAATCCTTCGCCTTCGTTCACATTGCCGTTGATATAACGAACTGCTTCTATGATCTCGGCCGCATACATAGCATTCTCGCCCGCCTTAAGACCATCCTCCATCGAAGCGCACCCGGCTGCCTCCAGATCGTTCAGTAAAGATAACGATCCGTTCAGATCTATTTCCAAGATACCTTTCCATCCGTAAAGCAGCGGAAGGCCGTACGCCGTTTCCGGAAAGACAAGCGGAACGTTCCCATGCTTCGCTATCGCTTTCGTTACGATATCCTTTGCTAATGAGACAATAGCGTCAGACCCGTCCGACGCCATCTTTATGAGCGTTGCGGCGTCTATTTTACTGTCCGTCACTTTCAGAACGGCATCCAATGATGAAACATCAATTCCGTACGCATCCGCGATGAGTTTTTTGTCCAAGTTATCATCTCAGTTCAGTTTTTTGAATTTGATCAATTCAAAGACACCGTTCATCTTACTAAGCGCCTTTGGCATCTCCTTTTTCAATTCTTCCGCGGACAGTTTACACGCGCCGAGATCTGCGTTTATGTCCAATGTCATCGTCTGATAGCATATCTTCACTTTGCTGAAAACGGATATCAAATTAACGTTTTCCGATGCTAAGTGATCAACAACCTGCTGTATCGATCCCGGACAGTCGGGAATGCTGAACATCATTCTCACAAGTTCCGTATCCTTTTTCAGGAACGTTATGGAAAGCATCCATGATTCCGGATCGACAACAAGCATAGCGGTCGAACCGTCAATGTTCTTCAGTATGTCGGAATATCCGGCGGACGTGTCAAATATGTCGCCTATCATCGTAACAGGCGCAGCCTGTCTTAACTGTGCTTTGCAATTATCCTTTGCTTTGGAACGGAACACACGGCCGATATCGGCTTGTTTCACCTCTATGTGATCCAACTTGGAAACAGAAGGATCATTCGAATCCTTCAATGCTTTGAACGTTTCGGAAAGAATGTCAGCCTCTCCGGCAAAACTCAGATCGACCAACATCTTCCATATTATCGTGGTATCGGATATTGCGTTCAGTGACGTTGAATTCAGGATGTTGATCATCCTTGAACCTAAGAATCCTGCAGCTTGTGCTGTTGCACCGGGAACATCTCGCATGTATATCGTCACGTGAGTTAACGTTCTGTAATTCTCCTGAGGGAATGCCGACAATATCAATTCATATTCTTTTGCGCCATCTCCTCTGTATTCGAATAACGTACTGTAAACGTAACCTCCGTCAACGAGTCCTATCGCTTCCGTTAAACGATCATCTATCTGAACTTTGGAACCATTGACCCTGACGAACTCCCACACCTTCATTTCTTTCACCTTCGGTTATCAATGATTCGCTTCTATTTTATATCCTTTAGGTTGCTGTTCTTCACCGAAACAAGCGGCTGCGTCCATTCCGGGTGTTCCGAATCAGAGAATTCTATGTCTTTTATTATATTCGCTAAACTGTCGCTTTCTTTTCTTGACGATATCAGTTTCTTGATACTTCTGGCGCAGTTCTTTCCTCGCGTTCCGTGTTCAGTACCTTTTACTGCGCTTTCCACCATGGAAGCGGATTTTTTCATAAGTTTTTCCGCTTCTCTGATCATTGCGATCCTGTCCTTGGCGCTCATTCCTTTTTTTGTTGGTGCGCCTTTGCTGAATGTATATCTTCCGGGTGTTCTTCTTTTCAGTCCCGTATGATAAGGACATTTGGTGCAACGTCTCCCTATCTTGGTATCCTGTCCGTCAAGCGTTGTGTTATCCATTGCGGTCATTGGATAACCGCAAACCGGACACACATCCGGTAAGGAACGGTCGTCGCGCGAATTGTATTCTATCTCAACACGCAAAATATTCCTTTCTATCGCCATTTTTCTTATACGTTCGCCGCTTGTTCTGTAATCGGTATCATCCTTTCTCAACTCGTTCATGACGAGTTCCTTCATCTCGGATTGTGATCTTATATGACCTTCTTTTTTCACGACCGTTCGTATGGCGCGTTCCAATATGCCGTCGTCGGGGATCCTGTACATCGTTATGTCATGGGTATCGTTGCGTATATACATTTAGAATGTTTTTCACATGATCTTCGTTAAGATGAACGGAATGCAACGATGAAAGGTTTTAAACGTCTTGCGCGTATCGCGAGATGCAGGCGGGGGTTGCCGAGTTGGCCAAAGGCGCAGGACTTAAGACTCCTTACGAGGAAGAAATTCTGTCCCGTAGGGGTTCGGGGGTTCGAATCCCCTCCCCCGCACTTTACACTTTGGCCGGAACTGATGAAGGGAAGCGAAACGTGATATGGGTATCATCGAACTGTTGATATTGGCATTCGCGCTGGCGATGGATGCATTTGCCGTTTCGATATGTTTAGGATTGAAGATGCAGAAAGTGACGATAAGAAAAGCACTGATCGTCGGTCTGTATTTCGGTATATTTCAAGCGTTAATGCTACTGATAGGATATCTGGCAGCAAGTTCATTTGCGGAAATGATAGAATCATTCGACCATTGGATAGTATTCATCTTACTTTTGTTACTCGGTTTGAAAATGATCGTTGACAGTTTCAGGGAAGAAGGGGAAGAGAAGGAGGATGCATCCCTTCACCCAAGGAATATGTTACCGTACGCGATCGCGACAAGCATCGATTCGTTGGCAGTAGGAATATCATTAGCATTCCTGAAAGCTGATATTATCTCGGCGATGGTCGCCGTCGGTATGATAGCGCTCATCCTTTCGATGATCGGTGTGAAGTTCGGCGGTCTGTTCGGATCGCGTTTCGAATCGAAGGTGGAGTTCGCAGGCGGTCTGGTGCTGATACTTATCGGCGTGAAGATATTGTTGGAGCACCTGGAATTCATTGGTTTTTGATAGACGCAGGATAAACATCCGGATGCGGTCATTCTCTGTTCATAACTTCTTTTAGTTTTTCCGCAAGCGAAAGAGCCGCAATTCCTGCGTCAGTGATCTTTATCGTCTTTTTATTGTGGATGCCGTGCTTAAGTTCATCCAGCAATCCAATCTCTAACAACTCCTCAAAATATTTCTGTTCCGTACGGCCGGAATACAGTTCGCTTTTTTTGACATCTTCGCTCTCTTTCACTCTTTTCAGCGTTCGGATCTGATACTCACTGAGAAGCGGCCGTACTGTCACAGAAAAAGTTATGTCCTGTAAGTGTAAAAATGATACCATGTTTTTACTTTTTACACAAATGTTAAATATGCTGACCCAAGATTAACTATGAAGGCAATATCATGCAACTGTCTGGAAACAAAAAAGGCGTGAACATGGTCGTTCTCGTTGTCGCAGTCGTGGCAATCGTCGGTGTTGCGTCCGTAGCAGGTTATCTCATCCTCACCGGTGAGAATTCCAGCGTGGGCGAATATTCGACATACGTTGTTCTTGGAAACAACGGTTCATCATCGATAGACGGAACGTTCACAATAAAAATAGTGGATGAAAATTCCTCTCAATATCAGATCCAATATGACTACGCGATGTACATGACAACATCCGGTAAGAGAACCGCATTCTACATTGATTCGGAAAGAGAATGGGAGGATAAAGAGGATTATGAATCCCCTGGTGTAAAAACAGGTAGCGAAGTCATAAGCACAAAGTGGGGGAACCGCAATGCGGACATCTACACCAAGGTCATAGATGGAGAGACCACAAAAGTGCACATAGGCAAAGACGGGATCCTTTACAGGATAGAAATGAACATAGATGGTGTATCTCTCATATTCGTTCTTACATCAACCAATCTCATTAAAGGGAATCCCGGCGACGGCGTAGGCGACTATGCAGTGTACTCGGTTTCTGGCTCCGCCGCAGGGGTAGTATATGACGGAATAACATTCATGATAATAGTCAATCAAAGTGCTACGCAATATCAGGTTCAGTATGATCAAGCGATATATGGGACTGTGTTAGGCGTAAGAACACCACTCGTTGTCAATTCGGAAAAAATATGGGAAGACATGGATGACGATGGCACCATGGGTGTAAAAACGGGCACAGAAACAATAACAACAGAATGGGGAGCCCGTCTGGTGGACATTTACACACAAGTGGTCGACGGAGATACCACAAAGACGTACGTAGGCCGCAGTGATGGAGTGTCATACAGGATGACTATAACGTCCGCGGGCTCAACAATGACATTCAATCTTGTTGGAACAAATCTCTTATGAACTAATTAGATATAAAAATGGAGACTTTGTCTCCATTTTTATATTATGTTATCTTTTTTACTATGCGGTGTTTTTCAAAGCACATGATATCACTCTCAGTCAGCGCGCTCTCTATAAATATAAAAAATATATTAGATATACTTTTACACAAACATTAAATATGCCGATCAAATTTCAGTCGTGAAGGTAAAAATATGCAACTTTCAGGAAACAAAGAAGGCATTAATATGATAATTCTCGCCGTCGCGATAGTGGCGGTCATCGGCACAGCATCCGTGGCGGGTTATCTGATACTCAGTGACGATAACGACATCGATGACACTGATGATAACAATGACACTGATGATAACGATAACAACGACATTGATGACAACAACGATGACGATAACAACGACATCGATGACACCGACGATAACGAAACCGACGAGTCTCGCATTGGTGAGTACATGATATACGCCATTGTAGGGAAAATTGGTTTTGCAGACCTTGACGGAACATTCAGGATAAAGATAATAGATGAAAACTCTTCGCAATATCTTGTTGAAACTTCATACGATGTCCATTGTATGTGGGATGGTAAAAGATTTGAGTTCAAGGTCGAATCGGGACAAGAATGGGTAGACATCAGCACCTATGGATACTACGGTACTAAAATAGGCAGCGAAACGGTGAATACAAAGTGGGGGATCCAGGACACGGATGTTTATACAGAAGAAGACAAGGAGGGTGCCACAAAAGCGTATGTAGGCGAAGACGGGGTGGCCTACAAGTTAGAAATAAAAATGTATGCACACTACCTTACGTTCATTCTTACAGCGACCAATCTCATCGAAGATGCTCCTGTAAGAGGTATTGGCGATTACGTCATATACTCTGTTTCGGGCACCGAAGAAGATGCGACCGTTAACGGAACGTATCTCTCGAGAATAGTTGACCAGAGCGATACACAGTACAAGATCTTGGATATCTTTGCGATCTACGTAACGGAGTCTGATGTGAGATATGAGCTCATTGTCGATTCGGCGACGAGTTGGGAAGATAAGGATTCTGAGTCGGAGAGTGTCAAAACAGGCACAGGCACAATAACAACGGCATGGGGGCTCCGCAACGTAAATATCTATACTCAAACAGAGGACGAAGTGATCATAACAACATATGTGGGCAGTTCGGATGGAGTGATTTACAAACAGACCATTTCAGTGGACGAATCGATATTATCATTTGATCTCGTCGGAACAAATCTTATATAAACTAATTAAATATAAAAATGGAGACAAAGTCTCCATTTTTATATTATATTAATTTTTTAACGCAACAAGGTCATCTTTTTCATATCGGTTGTGACCTTGTGAACCCTTTTTAAATTTCCAGCATTTTATGGCATCCGCGAGAGTTTTTCCTTCGTTGTCATCGAAGAAATCACGGATGTATGTGTTGTATTCGAATTGTTCTCCGATATCAGTTCTCTTCTCTTTCTTTTCGTCGAGTATACGATGATATGCGTTCACCGCATCTCCGTAATTCTTTCCTGCGTTGGATCTTAACCATTTCTGAAATTCAACGTTGAAAGTGAATCTTTTTCCTATCATCGATACAAAGAATGAACGGTGTCTCTCGGAACATATGATGTCGTTCTCGATCAATGTATCTTCGGTGATACTTTTGTAACTCACCGGCGTTCTCTTTCTTGTTCCTGATCTTAATCTTTCGCCGGTATCCAGATAATGCGATATCCTTTCATTCAATTCCGGTTTTCCGCCGCTCGTCTGCAAGCCTTCCTGTTCACAAAAACACACAAGTTCTTCCTTAAGGTAGTAGAAACTTCGGAATGTTTTGCCGTCGATATCAGCATTCAGAACAGGTCTTTCAGCCATTACTTTTCATTGCGGCTACGGATGAACAATATTTAAAAAGTCTCATTCAACATCGAAAAAAGCGAAAATAATCGGCGTTAATTATGTAAATGATGAGCATGTTACACGAACTAAGGTGAAAAAAATGGCGAAACCATTAAAATTGCAAGTGGTAGAAACATTCGCTACGCTTATGACGGCGGCCTTCGGTATGGTCGCCGCCTTGGCGTGGAATGAAGCAATAAAGGCATTGATCGCAAAATACATATCAGCAGGGGACGAGTTAGTTCCGTTGCTGATATATGCGATAGTCGTCACAATTGTGGCGGTCATATGCATTATAATCGTCGCAAGGACCCTGGGTAATCTGAAAGAGGCTTTGGAAGCGGAAGAAGCGGCAAAACAGAAATGATCTTTCCGTTAAAGGCACGGACATCCGTGCCGATATTCTTCATTTTTTCTTCATTTTTCATTGTTTTCGACCAACTACTTTAAGTATCATCGCACGGTTCCGAACATAGCGGAGTAATAAGTTTGGCTGTAACATACAAGAATTCTTCACCGAACGTGCCCGGGGCCTCCACATCTCAGAAGAAACAAAGGGTTAAACGCAAAGAATCATCGAAAAGACAGTCGATGCTGAACACCAACAGAATGGCGCCGTTCAAGTACGATATGAACGAGATATTATCATCATCGTCAATGGATGCGTCCGTTGCATCTTCATTCTTGGCGTCGATCGTAGCAAAGGCATCCAGAGTTTCAACGAGGGATGCCAAGGACTACGCGAAAACGTTCTTAGAATCAGGTGAACTGACAAAAGAGGAATATGACCGCATCTGCAGACTGATGGATCGTTACAGCAAGTTCCGCTGACAGGAAGATGCTTATGAGATGGACCGAGTGTTCGCAAGGACGCGTTTTCGTTCTGAGATTGGGATCGAACGAGATATTGCACGAGGTCATTGAAGGATTTGCATCATCGAATAATATCAAAGCGGCACACGTTTCAGCAGTAGGCGGCGCGGACAAAGGATCAAGACTGGTGGTCGGTCCGAAAGTTCCGGTATCGTCACCTATCGTTCCGTTGTATCATGAATTAAAAGAACCGCATGAGTTCACCGGAACGGGTACGATATTTCCTGATGTGAACGGAAAGCCGGTACTGCATATGCATTGTTCATGCGGCCGTGAAGGGACATCGGTAACTGGGTGTGTGAGAGCAGGTGTTAAAGTTTGGTTAGTGATGGAAGTTGTCATCACGGAATTAAAAGAATGCAAAGCGAAAAGACTTAAGGACAGTTCCGGATTTGAATTGTTAGTTCCTGATGCAGAGTGATACGATGACATCAAAAGAAGTTCTCATAAAATTCCTTAATTCCGCGGATGGAAAGGATATACGCAAATATGCGGAACTTTTACCTTCATACGGATTAGATGATATCACACTTTACATTGACGATGTTCAGAAGGATACATCATCAGCGTCATCGATGAGGTTACGCATATCATTTTCCAAAGCAGGTTTTCCTGACGATACGCACGATACGGAAACGAAAAGGACCGCTTTGAGAGATCTTATAGCAAGGAGATTCTGGGAATCGTGCAGAACATTCGCAAAGGGAGGGGATCGCGGAGGTGCGATGAACATACCCAGACCCGGTCAGGAGATAACGGACAGAAGTTCTGTCGTCATGTCCGAGACATTCATCGAGGTACGGTTCAAAGCGTTATTGCCGTTCGCAGGAAAGAACGTCGCAGGCAGTTCCGCGATAAAGATGCTTGTCGACGATCTCACAGAGATATCGAACGCATCACTGTTCTTCGGTTCCTACAAAAGATCAAAACTTTACGATCATCTCAACACTCTCGCAACATCTCGGAAGATACGTTCGTCGCTGCGTGAAAAAGGGTTAGTAGCGTTCATCGCCGACAATTCGATACTGCCGAGAAGAGAGGACGGTCTGGCGCCGATGATAGGTGCGGTGCCTTTCAGATCGCCCGATACGTTACGGGTGTCATTCGACACTGCAGACGGAAAAACGATAGAAGGAATGGGCATACCGGAAGGCATCACAGCAATGATCGGTTCACCATCATCCGGTAAATCGACGATCATAGATGCGGTAGCATCAGGCGTTCACGACCACATACCCGGCGACGGAAGGGAGTTGGTGATAACGGCGGACGATGCATCACTTGTTTCACGAGATGTCGGACGCACCGCAAGGAACGCGGACGTCTCATCATTCCTTTCCGGAGCGCCGTACAGCAACGGTTCATTCTCTACGGATAACGCAAGTGACAGTGAATCGTCAGCATTATCAGCAACGGAAGCACTGGAAACAGGCAGCAGACTGCTGATAATGAATGACATGAACGTAAATCACGGGCTTCTGTACCGTGATGCGGAAATAAGCAAAATGCTGCCTGACGGCGGGAATATGATACCTGTGACGGAAATTCTCAAAGGAACAGATGTTTCAGCGATAATAGAATGCAGGCATCATCAGGTAGCGGATGCTGCCGATACGGTGATAATAATGTCCGGACACGTCGCAACGGACGCAGTGAAAAGGAAGCGTGAACATTCAGCATCAGTAAGAATGCCGATCGCAAGGATGCCGATGTCCAGGAACATGGATGTGAAAAAAGGAAGGAAGGATGTGAATGCAGTTGCATTATCATCGTCCAAGGTAGAGATAGGCGAAAGTATCATCAAATTGCCGCATCCGTTCTCTGACGTATGTCAAGCGGCAGCGGCCGCCGATTCTATCATTTTCGTGAAAGAGATGATGGACGGGACGCTGACAATGAAAGAGCTGACGGAACGCGCTGAGAAAGAGTTCAGAATAAAGATCAATTCAACGGATGTGAACATCGGACCGGAAAGGACGGCATTCCGCGCTAACGATGCGGCAAACATTATCAACAGGCATCCTGATGTCATTATTGCGCAAAAACGCTGATATGTTATCAACACCGTTATGTGCGTATTTTCACGAAAAAACGTAACTAAAATTATATTTATCCGATAAAAACGGAACATTGTTGCATCGGTATACAAAAACATACTCATTCAAAGTACCTGATGGAACAATGTTGCAAAATCTTTGTAATAATCTATATATAGAATCCGCTCTATGCGTGTACGGGGATTTATAATGGGCTATGAAGAACTATTCCCGAAAAACGACCTAAGTGGCTGGCATGCAAATGCAGTCAAAAGATTTGCGAGCCCCTTCGTGGACAACTTCCATGACAGAATCGATGTGGATCCAATCATCCTGTCGAACGCTGCCGTGAACTGCGGTTTCACGATCAGGGACTTCTATGAGAAACCCGAACTGGGTATCCACTGTGTTGGATACATATCAGAGCTGTACGACCTGCTCCCGGTTACGCACTGGTTCTTCTCACTCCCGTGGGTAAGAGAACTCGGCATAACATTGGAGTACAAAGACACTCTGCCACCGGTACCGACCGGCCCGATACTCGACGCCAACGGTGTTGAGAACATGCAGCCGATAAGCAAGCAAGACCTGTTGAAGGGATCAACCGTCCCGCTGTTCTACGGTCTCTACGACTACGTCCAGAAGAACCTGGGCCACACGCTCGTCCCGATATCATACGGTTTCGACCTCGTCGGTGCAGCGGCAGAACTGATCGGTGTAGAAGAGTTCATCATGTGGACATTCACCGAGCCGGACCTGGCGCACAAACTCGTCGACTCGTACGTTGCGACATCGATCAACGGTGCGGAAGCAATGGCCGACAAGTACGGATTCGCGATGCTGATCGTCGGTTCCGTTCTTGCGAACAACGATATCTTCGCAGACGAGCAGGTTGAGGAATTCTCCGCCAAGAAAATGGGCTACTACGTAGACCAGTGTTTCAGAAGAGGAGCAGGACCTCAGGTGTTCTACCACCTGTGCGGTAACCACGAGACAGACTACAAAGTGTTCAAGAAGAACCTCCTGTGGTCTCCGTTCAACGTTCTGCACATCGGATACCAGGGCCCGAAAGTGTTCCCGTCCGACCTCTTGAAGAAAGAGTTCCAGGATGTCACGACATGCATGGGTTCAGTAGACACGAAACTGATGATCAATGCCAACCCGGCAAAGGTCTACGACCAGGCAAAAGAGAGCCTCCTCGCAGGACGCGACTCGAAGAAGGGATTCATCCTCGGTACAAGCTGTGAGACGCCTCCGTACACGATACCCGGTAACCTCCTTGCATTGACAAGAGCAGCCAGGGACTTCGGTACATATGGGACATGGTGATTAAAATGGATATAGTATTTTCTGATGAAGTCAAGAAGGCCATTGAAGGCAAGGGTCTTAAGGTCGATGACATAAAGAAGGTCATCGAGGGCGCAGAGGCATCCAACGACAAGATCACCAACGGATCCAAGTTCATCGCGAAGAAAGTGCTCGGCGATGTTACCGTTTACGCAGACTACTCTGTGGGCGGCAGCATAACGGTCAACTCCGGCTACGCACACAAGATGAAACTGCAGGATATCGTCATGGACACCGCAGACTCCGAATGGACATACGTCAAGAACGGCAAGAAGATCAGAAAGGGTCACACGAACCTTTCCTTCATGGGCGCGACAAGGAGTGCTCCGAGTCTCGTCGACCCGGCATCCGGAGAGTCTTGGTTAGAGGAATACCTCGCAGCAAAGACGATCGCGGTCGCAGAAATGCTCTTCTCACAGAAGAGGGCGTAAGCGGTTCTCGGTCACAAAGGATCTTTAAACTTTTTACTTTCCTTTTATTTTACAACATACAGACAGGGTCAGCATAGTTTTTATTGGTAATCGTACATCGGTGTCCTCATGGAAAAGATCGGCGAAACATCTGCGTTGTGCCCGGTATGTCTGAAAACGATAAAAGCGACCAAGGTCGCAGAGAATGATAAGGTATACATCGTTAAAGAATGTCCCGAACACGGCAAATGGAAAGTGCAGATATGGTCCGGTTCGGAGCATTACAAATATTTGTATGAATTTGCAGCTGTCCAGAAGCCTCCGCAGAAATTTGCGGTAAAGGAAATGAAGGATTGCCCGCAAGACTGCGGTCTTTGTAACGAACACAAACAGCAGACGTGTCTGAACGTCGTTGAAGTTACCAATCTGTGCAACATGAACTGTCCCATATGTTTCGCCACGGCCAACGGATGCGGTTACAAGTACCATCCGTCGCTTGATGAAATAAAAAAGATGTTCCAAACTGTCGTAGATAATGTAAAAAGTCCGAGGGTCGTTCAATTAAGCGGCGGTGAGCCGACAATACGTGACGATCTTCCCGAAATAATAAAGATGGCCAAAGATATGGGAATTGAGCATATCGAGGTCAATACGAACGCGCTGAGAATATCGGAAGATATGGAATACCTTAAGGCGCTGGCAGATGCAGGCATGGATTCGTTCTACTTCCAATTTGACGGTATTGATGATAATATTTATTTACAGACACGCGGCAGACCGATGTTCGATGTAAAGAAAAAAGCAATAGAGAACTGCGGTATCGTCGGCGTTGGTGTTACGTTGGTGGTAACAGTTTCACCAAATATCAATTTAGATCATGTCGGAAAGATAATCGAGTTCGCCGGATTGAACGTACCGACTGTGAAAGGAGTTCACTTTCAACCGATAACATACTTCGGCAGATATCCGATCGAACCGACAGACAAGGATCGCGTAACGTTACCGGATCTTGCCAATGCGATAGAGAAACAAACAATGGGAATGCTGAAAGCGGATAATTTTCTACCGACCTCATGCTCGAACGTACATTGCGATATGAAATCTTTATCCATTGTGATGGAGGACGGTTCATTATTTCCGTTGACAACGATGGCGTTGGGCCCTCCGGTGAAGACCGATGACATTGCAGATAAAACAAGAACTGAGGTGTCAAAATTCTGGAGGTTCATCGAAGAGACCATGGACGGTCCCTCGGGTTCTGAGGATAAAACATGGAGATCGTTCATAAGCAGAGCGAAAACTCATTATTTGACGGTATCAGCGATGGCATTTCAGGATGTCTGGACAGGAGAAGTTGAAAGATGGGAGAGATGTTGCATCCATATGGTCACACCGGACGGTAAACTGATACCGTTCTGTCTGTTCAACTGTACGGCCGCCGACGGTAGAACGATATACCGCCGGAAGGCGTTCTGCGGCAACTGATCCCGAAACGATCAGAGGTCGAAGTTCTCGCGCAGATCTGTTATCTTCTTTGCTTTTGCGGAATATTCCATTGAGCCTATCTCTCTGAACTCGACCCTCGGGATCGCAATAAGATCCTCTTTGATGCCGTCGTCTATCTCCATTATGTTCGATATATCCGCGATAATAGAATCGCGTACGCCGTCACTTTGATCCTTTGATTCAACTTCGAACGTAAGGACATCCCTGAATCCGTCTTTTGATATTGTCATCTGGTAGTCGATCACATTCTTGTTGCTGAAAAGTATCTCATCGAACAATAACGGAAAGATCTTGTATCCCATTCCCACTTTGAACTGCAGATCCATCCTTCCGGACGGTTTCAGTAACTTTCTGTTGAACGCGGAACCGCACCTGCAAGGCGGTGAGACCATTGCTGCAATGTCCCTTGTTCTGTAGCGTATGAGCGGAGTGGCCTCCGCCGTCAGGGCAGTTACAACAAGCTCTCCCATCTTCCCGTCAGGAACTCTCTTTCCGGTGTCTGGGTCAATTACTTCGAAAAGAAGATTTGCCTCATCGGTATGCAATCCTTTCTGTTCGTCGCATTCTATTGCGCATGCTAATCCGAATTCGGTCATTCCCCACACGTCCAATACATTACAGCCCCACGCATTCTGCAGTTTACTGCGCATACTTTCCGAAAGAGGTTCTGACGTGGAGATTATCTTTTTTATTCCGATACTTTTAAGATCGGTCTCAGAACTCATTAGCGCGGTCACACGGTAAATGAAGGACGGCAATCCTATCATGTGCGTCGCACCGCTTTTTTTCATAACTTCCATCTGTTCTTTGATATCCGGTGATGAGCACGTCGACGATCCGTAGCCTGCCACCTTACATGCACCGGCGAGCATCAGACTGGGATCCCAAGCGCTTACAGCAGGGAACATTATGTGCAATACGTCATTATCCTTCATTCCGACGCTTCTCAATGCGGACGATATGATGTCAACCTTTGCGATCAGATCGTTAGTTGTGTATCCGATAACTTTTCTTTTTCCCGTTGTTCCCGTCGTGGTGAACTCCCTTGCCGTTTTAGTACGCGATACGGCCATGAACATCATCGGCTGTTCGGCGAGATCGGAAGGATACGTGAAAGGTATCTTTTCAACGTCATCGAACGTTCTTATGCTGTCAGGTACCACATCTTTCAATTTCTCTTCGTAATAAGGAGAATTTTTTTTCAGATGTCTCAGTTGTTCTCTGAACATGAACAACTGATACTCGTCAAATTCTTTGCGTGTTATCTCTTCTGCGCATTTCTTTCCTATTATGTTCTTAAGTTCCTTCTCACTTTTTGCGGTGACCGATGCTTTTATCGCCATCCATGTTTCCAAAGGGTACACAGAATCCTTCGGTATCCGGTTCGATAAGAGTCTTCTTCTCACTATTGCAAGTTTAACGGTCTCCCATGCACTCATGCTTCCGAATCGCGGGGAGGCTATTAAAAATATACGGCATAATTATGACACTGAAATAATGTGATCAATCAGTGAACTGTATATACGGGAACTGTATTCGCCATAAACATGACGCTCACCCCTGAGATGGCAAGAGCAGGTGTCACACCGCAGATGCTCTCGTCAACGCACAGATTCAAATGTCCGAGATGCGGAAAGGAATTCAGTTTGTTCCAGTCGAGGGCGATAGCGTGCAGAGCCTGCCCAAAAGCGACGCAGAACTGCAAATACGTCAGGTGCGTGCATTGTGACGCAGAATTCCCGTTGCAGGGTTTTGTTGTCAATACTAAGGAAAAGGAAGCGTTCCTTGCTAACTATATGAACGGAATTGTTCAGAGATATCATAACGGATTCGGATACAAGAGAAAATGATCATTCTTTTACGGCTTTGATGACATTCTTCAATTCGGAATCGTCGGAACACCTTTCAACGAATGTTCCCGTTACTATTGCATTTGCGCCTGCAAGTCTCGCCGCTTCCGCCGCCTCCGGCGTCCTTATACCGCCGCCGACTATCAAAGGCACGGAAATTATTTCTTTCACTGCTTTAATCATCGCAGGAGGTACGGGTCTGTCGGCACCGCTCCCGGCCTCCAGATAAATGAAGTCCATTCCTAAGTATTCGCATGCAAGTGCATATGACATAGCACCTTTCAGATCATCACGCCCTATGGGCTTTGCCTGACCTACTCTGCCGACGGTCATTCCGGGTTCTACAATGATGTAACCCATGGATATCGGTTCAAGACCCAGTTCTTTGGTTATAAGGCTCCCTTTCACCTGTTCGCCTATTACCCAATCCAGACTGGTGCTGTTCACCATGCTCATGTAGAATATCGCATCACAGTATCCGGATATCGCATGTGCTCCCGACGGAAAATAGATAACGGGAAGTTTACAGACCTTTTTGATGGCCTGTGCGGCAGCGTCAAGATTCTTTTGCGTAACTCCGGTAGAACCTCCGATCATTATGGCATCCGTACCCGCGGCAACAGCCCTTTTCGCGATATTCGCCGTCTCATTCAACGGTTGTTTATCCGGATCTAAAAGGGTGAAATGAAGTGTTTCCTTTGTCATCTTTCTAATGAGTCGTTTCTTCACATTCATATATAGACCGCTCCGAGTATGAACGCCGCCAAAGCGACGAGCATGGCATATTTGCAGAGTTTCTGCGTTTTACGAGTGCACGTGAAAATGATTAACGATGAATAAATAAATATCGCATCCGCAGCGACGATAATGTAGTAAAGAGGGCCGAATGTTCCCTCTATAATGGGCCAGACGCTGAGTGCGACACCTGCCATGATCATCAATGATGCGACGATGCATGAGTTCTTTACACCAATGCGCATAGGCAGTGTTCTTCTTCCTTTGTCGCCGCCCATGTCCTCAATATCTTTTGCTATCTCGCGCCCTATGTTAACGAGCGCCGCCATGCACGCGATTATAACAACGGACCCGATATTCTGAACGACCGCTCCGCCCAATAGGAACAGCATACCGATGAGAACGGCGATCGTAACGTTACCGACGAATCCCCTTTGTTTCAGGAAAAGTTCGTATGAGAACATCAGTGTGCATGCAACCACGACAATGACAATGGGAACAACATCCCAGAGCAGGAATGACGCCGCTATCGAAACGATGAATGCAATCATTCCTGCGTGCAACGCATCCTTCGGTCTCATCCTTCCGGACGGCAACGGACGTTCCGGATGTGCCGTCCTGTCGATATCGCGGTCAACATAATCGTTCAGCGCGTTACCTCCTGCGATGAACCATGTGACAACGAAAGAAGCGATCAGAATGCCTTCCAAATGGTCGGCGGCGTCCAGACCCGAGGCTATCAATGCTCCGGTCAGAACTCCTATCATCCCTATGAGGCAGTTGCCCAATCTGAACAACTGAAGGTATCTGTTCACACAACGTCAAGATTCTACGCATTCAAAATGTTATTCCTGAAAAAGGAAAGAAAAAGGTTTGTATCAGTCGGTAACACCGTTCTCCGATACCATGAATACCGCTTCGCCCTCCGGAAGATTCGGCGAGTCGATAAGTCTCGCAATTCTTTTTCCGGCCTTTCCTTTTCTCAGGTATAACCGGAATGTTGCCGTATGGCCGACGATATGACCTCCTATCGGTCTCGTGGGATCTCCGAAGAACGCATCGGGCTTCGCCGCCACTTGGTTCGTCACAGCAATGACAGCGTTGTTCAAAGTTGCGAAATTCAGCAACTCGTGCATATGCCTGTTCAGTATCTGCTGTCTTTCCGCCAGTGCGCCGCGCCCTATGTACTCTGCTCTGAAATGTGATGTTAACGAATCAACGATCATCAGTTTCACTTTCTTCTCCTGCGCCAGTTCTATTGCTTTTTCAACGAGCAGCACCTGATGCTGAGAATTGTATGCTCTTGCGACGTGTATCCTTCTCAGAACTTCGTCGGGATCGGCGCCTACGTGCTGCGCCATCTGTATGATCCTTTCCGGTCTGAATGTGTTCTCGCTGTCTATCATGATCACATCTGAATCGAATCCGCCCATTTCTTCAGGCAATGTGGCATTCACGGCCAACTGGAAGCACACCTGTGTCTTACAGCTTCCGAACTCTCCGAACATTTCAACTATCGATTGCGTTTCAAGACCTCCGCCCATCAGTTCGTCGAACGCTTTGGACCCTGTTGTCAGTTTCTTTACTGCTTTTCTTCTTTCTAATATATCTTCGCCGGTCTCGAATCCGCCGATATCCGCGCATATCTTCGCGCCCTCAATGATGTCCATTGCCTTCTTCTCGCCGATCTCACAGGCCTCAGCCAGTTCTTTCGGTGATGCTACTGCAATGGCCAAAAGGTCGTTATATCCTGCTTCGCGGAGTTTCTCTGATATCGCCGGTCCTACTCCTGGTATGTCCTCTAGACTTTTTGTGGCCATTTTTTCACCATAACTCAAACATGCATTTCTGTATTTAAGTACAGTCAAGGGGGGTGACCGAAAGTACCTCCGTTTCCGGTGGAACTTTTTTCATTGAAAGGTTTTATATATTGTTCACAATCCCCTCCCGATGGCTAAGAAAAGAAGGCGTGATAGTGGCGAACCGGAGGAAACATACGAGTTCGTACCCCCCGAGTTCGACGAGAAAGAGTTCCTCTTAAAGGACCTTTACGGAACGAAAGTACTTTTGGTCGCGGCGCTGCTTGCAGTGGTCGTAGGTATCGTTTCGGCATGTATACAACTCACGGCCGAGGACTTTTGGTGGATCGGACTGATACTGATGGTACTCGTTCTGATAGGTTTCAAGCAGCTGCTTACAATGCTGAAGTTCAGAGCGGACCTTTTGGATCAGAAGATCCTGATAGGGAATTACATTTTATTCTTCTTCCTGTCGTTAGGTACATGGATACTTGTGCTGAATCTCTGAGAATGCGCAGACAAACCTCTTCTTCCGTTTAATTTTCAAAATATTTTGTTTTTCCGGCGATATCATACATCCCACGGATGTTTCGGATCGAGAAGTTCTAAAAGAAGGTCCTTGCTGACGGTCATGAACGTTTCGTTATGTCCGAGAACTGTAAGCGTCTCCGGTACGATGTCCCTTCCGATGCCGGACACAGAAACTTCGTCGCAAAGCATCTCTATCACTGATCTGTGTCTTCTTTCCGCGATGACGTTCCATTGTCCTTCGTCTATGAAAGGACCTCCGTATTCGTTGTCATTCCATTTTGTCAGGAATGACGATGACGATCTTACCCAAACGGGAGGGCCGATATGTTTGAATGTTTTTGAAAGAATGTCACGTTCCAATTCAAAGACTATGACTATCTTCGTTCTTGTCATATCATGGACCGATCTCAGAACAGTGAAGTCATACGAATCCAGTTTTCTTGATAATGCGTACCTTGTTTTCCATATCTGCGAATAAAGATTATCACGATTCACATCCGGACGGTCGAATGTTATCGTTACCAATCGCGATCCCCTTTTCTCTGATAACATTCGCAATTCATCCTCAGTAGGAGTTGTCCGTTCCTTAGGGAAGAAGAATGTATCCTTTGCTTCGATGAGATAATCCTTACAGGCGGCGATGAATGTTGCAAATGTATCGATATGAACTGCCGACGCAACATTTCTTTTCGGATCCACAGGATCATAGAGAACAAGCGGACCGAGCATCGGCGGACCTTTCTTCTCCATTGTTATTGTAACACCTTCCTTCCATTCCGACGCAGCTTTCACGAGATCAAGGAAACTTCCGTAATGTATCGTCAGTAATTCGCATAAGTATCCTGAGAATCCTCTTGTATTGGGTTCAGCTCCGTATGCTCCGATGCCTTTCATGAATACCTTCAGCAATCTTATCTCGTCTCTCAGATGCGCATCTGTACGTGATATCACGTATTCAGTATGGAAAGGACTGCGGTCAACGGCAGTTATTATCTTTGTCGGGTCTTTTATTGCGTAGCAAGGTACGAGATCTATCGTAAATCCGTCGAATGTTCCTCTCGTGTACGGATGTTCTGCGTACATCCGTTCTCCGTGCAGAATATCCTCACCGGCGGCAAGGCCGATACGTACCATATCTTCCTCCGGAACGGATTCCGGAAACATTAAGAACATGTCAAGATCCGGATCTGAAAGAAAAGTTCCTTTTGCGACGGAACCCACAAGTCTCACTTCTGCGTTATGATCACTTGTCTTAAGATAAGAACGAAGTTTCTTTGACATACGTTCCGCGGTATCCATTATGCCTTCGGTCTCTTTTTTTGAAGGTCTTATCCTGTCAAGGATCGTTTTCTCGTAACTCATGTTGAGTGCGGTTAGAACATTTCTGGATTTATTACTTTTCGTTGCTCGCGCAAC
>WQXR01000004.1 GCA_009784745.1 Methanomassiliicoccaceae archaeon
AGAACGCGCTCATGTATCACTTTCATGTACATCGCGTCATGTTCGAGAAGCGGGGATCCCGATATTACGGTGATATCGTGCTTCAATTCGACCAATGCTTCGCCGAGAGGTTCGAATTTCAGGTCACCTTTCTTTATCGGCGTAAGTCTGCGTTCATTGCCGTCGTTGTGCTCCACACCTGAAAATAACGTGTGAACGCTTCCTTTACAATACGGTTCGATCATTTCAAGAACGTCCCTGAAATCGTTAGCGGCGATCAGCGAGCCCGAGGTACGCGCATGATAGTGCGGAAAGTTCATTACCGGAACTATCCCGTCGATCTCATCACACAATGCAAGCACCTGATCCAATGAACCGAACGCCTCCTGACGTCCTGTGATCTCAATTCCCAATTCCGTCCTTATGCCGGCATCCTTCCACCATTCCATTATCATCGATACGTTATCAATGATATTCGCATCCACCTCATCTGTGTTGTCTGGGTCATTGTATAGTCCGAGGTTTGTGACAACAACATTACCGCCTAAAGCGTTGGTAATGATGCCGGAGTGTCTGATGCTGTTCAAACATTTCTCAGTAAGTTCGTTGTTGCTTCCGAGGTCCATGTAATAAGGCGTATGCAATGATATCTTGACATCAAGTCTTTTGGCCATATCGCCTATCGGTATCAGCGAAGCGTACGAATCCGCGATACCGGATGCCATCATTACGAGCACGTCATCTTCTTCAATAGGTTCGTTAGGATCGCATATCTGAGCGTCGTCGCGTATAAGTTCAACGACAAGACCGCCTTTAAGTTCCTTTATGCACGATCCGATCTCCTCTTCCTCAGGGTACCGTTCCACGGTACCCGCTCTCACCGTAGGTATCTCTATCGCCGTGAGACCGAGATTATGAACGTCCTCGATACCATCCTTCAACGTACGTCCTTTGCATGACAACGGGATTCCTGCAGGTCCGAATCGTATCATCTTTGAACACCTTGACTGACTACACCCTCAACTTCGGGCTACTATATATGTTTATATTGCACGAACGGAAGCATTCAGTCCTTTTTCTTTTCCTGTTCCTCGTCTATCGAAGCAATTAATCTGTCATCCATCTTTTCCGCGCTGAAGACCATCAGCCCGTAATTCTTCTTCTCTTTGAATGAAAGCTTGAATTGAACGTGGGACGGTATGCATCGTTCATCATCCACCAGCCTGTACCTGACGGTCATCGTGAGAACAGACGATTCGTTCATTCTTTTGCCGTTCGTCGGGAAACCGACGTCAAAGACCGTGGGCGGCAATATCAGGTCGACACGGGGCGTGTCCTGTAAACTCTCCTCCAGCGGGTTAAGCCCGATGGTGAGCGAATGATCTTTGAGATCCATCTTTTCCAAGAAGGCCGGAACGCCGCCGCAATTATCGAAACGGAAATAGCAAACGTCGTTATAAAAATAGACCTCGTTGTCAACGATCCGCATTTCTGATACGTTCCTAACTTCTTCGATCTTCAAGAGCCTCTCGTTGATGTTCTGCGTTCGTCTTAAAATAAGTAAACTGACGGACGCAAGTACCAATGTGGATAATCCGACGAATATGCTGGCGATCGTATCTGCTTCCATTGTTTAACACCGATGCGGTTATAATCAACCGTTAAGTTAATACCTTTTCCCTGAACGCACGAACGACCGCTAATAAGAGCGCGTGCACGGATATCTTTATAAACAACCTGTTCATTGGAGCGTCTACCCGATGTCGGGAGAGTCAGAACTATGAAGAAAATCTTCAAAACAGATCCGAACCTCCTCGCCCTGATCGATGATCTTAAGGCGAAGGAAAGAGAGACCGGAGCTGCAATCTGGCGAGACATTGCTAAGAAACTCGAGAAACCCAAACGAAATTGGGCGGAACTCAATCTGAGCAAGCTTGACAGATACACAGAGGCAGGCGAAGTCATTTTGGTGCCTGGCAAAGTGTTGGCGGCCGGAAGCATATCAAAGAACGTTACAGTAGCGGCGTACAGCTTCTCCGAGAAAGCGGAGGATGCGATAAAGAGCGCCGGCGGTAAGACGATGTCTATCGCAGATCTTATGTCAGAGAACCCGAAAGGATCCGGGATCAGGATAATGAGGTGATCATGTGACAACTGTCATAGATGCAAAAGGACATGTCTTCGGACGATTGGCAAGCAACGTCGCCGAAAGGATACTGAACGGCGAAGAGGTTGTCATACTCAACGCGGAAGCCGTTGTGATAACCGGCGCAAAAGAAATGGTGTTCGCCGAATTCAAGGCTAAAGTGGACAGAGGTCAGATAAGAAAAGGACCGTACTATCCGCGCAGAGCGGATCTTCTGCTGAAAAGAACGATAAGAGGCATGATACCGTGGACCACGACGACCGGAAGGGAAGCATACAGGAGAGTTCACGTGTTCGTAGGTTCTCCGGAACAGTTCAACGATTCCGAGAAACAGACGATCGAAGAGGCGATGAGATTGAGAACAGGCAAATACACGACCCTGGGTGCCGTTGCAAAATTCCTGGGTTCCAATGTAAGGTGATCCCATGGATGCTGTAAACACAAGCGGAAAGAGAAAGACGGCCGTTGCCAGAGCAGTGGTCAAAGAAGGCACCGGAAAGGTGGTTATCAACAAAATTCCGATAGACATATACACACCGGAACTGGCCAGACTGAAAATTCAGGAACCTTTGGGTCTTGCGCCGGAAAAGGCAGCGAAAGTTGACATTTCAGTGAACGTCCAGGGCGGCGGAGTGATGGGTCAGGCGGAAGCAGTAAGGACAGCGATAACAAGAGGGCTGATAGACTTCTTCAAAGATGAGGAACTCGAAGCGATGTTCAGAGCATACGACCGTTCGTTCGTTATTAACGATACAAGAAGGAAACTTCCGAAGAACCCGCTCGGACATGGCGCACGCGCCAAGAGGCAGAAATCATACCGTTGAGGCGATCGCATGATAATACCAGTGAGATGTTTCACGTGCGGAAAGGTCGTGGGAAGCGCATACCCTGAATATGTGAAGCGCGTTTCCATGGGCGAAGCCCCGCAGAAAGTGCTTGATGATCTCGGATTGGAAAGATACTGCTGCCGCAGGATGATAATTTCGCACGCGAACCTTATCGAAGAGATATTACCTCTAGGTTAATGTCTCAAATAAACCACTTATACAAACTTCATTTCATTTGCGGGCCCGTGGGGTAGCTTGGTATCCTTGTTGCTTGGGGTGCAATTGACTCCAGTTCAAATCTGGGCGGGCCCACTTTGTTCATCCTTAAGCGATCATTTCATTACATTCAGACAATTCCGTGTACGGACGAGAAAAATAAAGAAAAAAATTCCAAAAAATTTTACTTACGACAAAATAAGGAAAGTGAACTTTCTTTATTTCGGAATAAATAAAAAAATCGTCAAAAATTTTCTTTAAATACACTCAAAAAGGAACACATCCTTCGCTCTTCTTGAAAACGAATTCAAGAGTGGCTCATCCGTTCTCGTTATGTTCTTCGATGAACAACTCTTCGAACACCTCGGAACGGTGCTTCTCGATCTTCCTGTACGCATGAGCGACAAGCGGCGGCGTTATGACAGATGTTATCAGCGCCATCAGTATTATGACGGTGAACACATCCGGCGTGAACACTCCCGATGTTAATCCTATCGTTGCGACAATGATGCCGACCTCACCTCTGGGTATGAAACTCACACCTATGAGGTGAGACGAATCATTAGACAATTTACCCATCTTTCCGCCGATGAATCCTGCCGCATATTTTGTGCCGACCGCAACAAGGAGCACCGCACCGAGCAGCGGCAGTATTGCCGTTGTCACGATATTGAACTGAACTTCCATGCCTACCCATATGAAGAAGAACGGCAGCATGAAGTAGATGATCACATTGAAGTTGTGCTCAACAGGCATCGTATCCTTGAATTCAGCGAATATCATTCCCGCAAGGAACGCCCCTATGATGGCCGCGAGTCCTATATTCACGGAGAACGCGGCCAACCCCAAACAGACGAGCACCGCGATACCCAGCGCACCCAGTTCTCCCATCGGCTTCGGTTCCTCTTCCGTGATATGTTCTTCGGTGCCGGCATTCTTGTTGAGTCTCCTCTGTATCCGCTTCCTTCTCAGTGAAACGATCTTCTTTATCCTTGACACAAAGAAGAACATGAACAGCACAAAGGCAATGACGATAACTGCGTTCAGCACGATCGATAACGTATCCGCATCCGGCCTTATGGCACCGATTATTATGCTTAACAGCGCCAAACAAAGGATATCATCGATTATTGTTGCACTGATGATAAGTTTCGCTTCGTTAGTGTTCATTGCGTCGAGGTTCCTCAAACATTCAACGCCGACCGCAGTACTCGTACCGAACAGTGCGGCACCCACAAGGAGCGCGGCATTCAGATCTATCATCTCATGGAACCAGAACAGGGCGCCGCCCACGAACGGTATGACGACACCGAGTATCGCGATATATGATGCTGATTTGCCAACTTTCATCATATCGCTGAACCTTGTCTCAAGCCCTACGGCGAACAGAAGGAAAATTATTCCGAGTTCGCCCATGATATGGAAGAACTTTGAAAGATCCGTATCGGCGAACGGATGCACGTCCGATATTTCCAATCCGATCCAATTTCCAGGGATTATGTTGAACACGATGAGATTGATGAATATCAATCCCGCCAATATCTCACCGATAAGTTTCGGCATCTTATATTTTTCAAATACACCGCCTAAGACCTTTGCGAAGACCAGTAGGATGAATATCTGTAATATGATGGCCGCAATATTTTCCATGTTAATGGTGGCACCATATACTTTTCGTACTTATTTACTTTTACTGAAAATACAGCGCAATGCGCCCGTGTGTGCGCGAAACACGTCGCTTGCGTGCGCAAGCGGGCGTGTCGAGACTCCGTGCGCAGGACCGCTCGTTCGCGTACGGCCGCGTTACTCCCTGTTAAGCGTGCTTTTTATACGGAAACCGTGAAAAAGGTTGAAAGCCGCCGTTAACAGTCAAAACCAATTTATAGTGATAATCAGTGCGTATATGCAAGGATCTGTGGGGAGATAGATATGACTGTGTGGTTATGTAGAGCAGGATTGAGGGGAGAGTACGAGAACAAATTCATCGATCAGAATGCTGTATATCTGATCGGCAGCGTCAGCATCGATCTGACGGGCAGAACGGACGCGGAGGAGTTGTCAAAATTGATATCTTCGAAATACCCGTTATCACCGGACGGCTCGGTAACATCGATGACGACGCAGGCGCGTGCATTCGCAACGAAAGTGAAAATAGGCGACTGGGTCGTAGTTCCGAGCGCAAGCGGCGAGAGATTGCTGAACATCGGCGAGGTCACGGGAAAATACGCATACGACGGTTCGAAAAGCGAACTGAAGCACAGCCATTCCGTGGATTGGAAATACGGCGCATGGAAGAGAGAGGATTTCGACGAGGACATCGTAAGATCATTGGATGCGTTCGACACGTTCATGGTGTTCTTCAAACTGAAACAGGAGAAACGCATAAAGGAAATTGTGGGAAAAGGTAAACCGATGGCACCGGTGGCAAAGCCGAAAAAGAAATCGGTCAACAAACCGGAGACAGAACCTATAGAAGAAACTGAACCGGCATACGACAACAATGAAATAAAGGACATGATCGAAGATCTTAAACGTACGATAGCGGAAGTGAAGGCAACCATCACCGAAGTGAAGAAAGCAACACTCACGGAAGCAGTTGAAGTGAAAAGGGTGATAGCGGAAGTGAGGAATGCGATCGAGAGTTCAGAGAACGCATCCGCTACCGTTTACTTCGAATCCGAAGGGGATGATGATATACGCTGCCCGTGCGGAAGGAATGGTGTTGTCTGCTACAAGTACAACAAAATGTACTATGATATGCTCAAAGGCAGGCGCTGCTACAGGCGCTGATGTCATAACAAGTAAAGAAAGACAGGGTCGAGACCGAACTGCATAAGAACGACCGGTATCAGCAGACATCCTGAAAGATGAACTCTGCCGATACCGGCGTTCAGCGGTATCATCCCTATTACCGATGATATAAGAAGCACAGCGATCCCCCACACTCCCGTAAGCAGTATGGTCAAGATAACGATCATAACGAGAACGGTCATGTTCAATTTTTTTATGTCGATCTTTGATATCCTCTCCGATATCATCTTTCCTGACCGTATCGATGCAACGTAACCTATGACCGACGCGATCACGACGCTCAGTAGCATGAGTACAAATATACCGTTCGCAAAACCGGACATACTGTCGCCGATTATTTCCTTAACAACGACCATCGTTCCCGAGCGCCCTTTTCCGTTCACGGAAAAGGTTATCAACGCAAAAATAACAGCAGCCGTTCCTATTGACGCTACCAGCGCAATGAATCTTTCAGGTTTATCTTCATTGACGAACATCCTCGTGAATGCGGCTCCCGCTGTTGCCGTGATCCCCGGGAACCAGCCGACCATGCTTCCTGTCAGAACGCCTTTCAATCCTGACGAGATGCCGACAGGATATTGTTCATCGTCCGTCTGTATCGGAATGTCATTGTTCTTTTTCGAAGAGATGAGAACTGGAACACCGAAAAGCCCCGTCAGAAGAGGGAACAGGAGATCACCTCCTCCCACGATGCCGTGAAAAGGAACGGGCATGAACATGCATACGCATCCGATGATGCCGGAAAGAACTATCAACGACAGCGCAAAGCAACGGTTCTCAAATCCATCTTCCGTCAGTATGAGCGCCGCAACGGCCATCAGCAATATCACGGATGTTATGCTGTAAAGATAATCTCCGAGGCCGCTGAACATCAGATATTGCAAAGGGATCGCAACGGCAACCGCGGACATCGCACCTATGAGACTTCCGATAGATGACGCACGAACGGCGGCCATCCCTCTTCCTTCCAGTAAAAGTCTGTGACCCGGAAGTACGCTCATGACGTTATCCTGATCGGGTACGCCGATGAACACGGAAGGGACGTAACTCATGAACGAGTGGACAACGCTCGCGGACACGATACATGCCGCTAAGAGTACGGGAATAAGAGAAGGATCGGCAAAGAATGAGATCACGTACGCAATAGAAGGATACGAAACGAGCATAAGTGACGCAAGTGTGTTAACATGTATCCCCGGTATCAGGCCGGAGAACATTCCGACGGATGCGCCCACTGTGCTCATCATCACGACAAGCATTATTATTTCAAGTTCCACGGAACATACTGCGTGAGGACGTAAATAAAGACTGCAACTACATGTAATATACATCTCCGAAGAACGCAAAATGAAACAATACCGTTTTATAACGTCGCAGGATAACCGATAACGATAAGATGGACGCGGAACAGAGAATATCGCTTGTCGCAAGGAACACGGAAGAATTAGTGACAGCCGACGAATTAAAGGAATTGCTGTTAAAGAACAACGTTCCGAAAGCGTATATCGGTTTTGAACCGTCCGGACTTGTTCATTTGGGGTGGGTGATGGTCGCATCGAAGATATGCGATCTCATCGATGCGGGAATAGACGTAACAGTATATTGGGCGGATTGGCACGCATACATCAACGACAAATTAGGCGGCGATATCGAGAACATAAGAACATGTGCCAGATACATGGAAGGTTGTTTCGAGGCCTTGGGCGTTGACAGAAATAAAGTTAAGTATGCGTACGCAAGCGAACTTCTCGACGGAATCGGATACTGGGAAAAGGTAATCAAAATAGCGAAAGTAACGTCACTGTCAAGAGTGAAACGCGCAATGACGATCATGGGACGTTCCGAGGATGAGGCGGAAGTGGATTCTTCGAAGCTGTTCTATCCGATACTTCAGGCAACGGACATATTCCAGTTGAACGTAGATATAGCATACGCAGGCATGGACCAGAGAAAGGCGCATATGCTTGCTCGTGATGCAGCAGAAAAATTAGGATGGAGAAAGCCGATAGCATTGCATACTCCGTTGCTCCCCGGTCTCAAAGGCGGTAATCGAATGGATCCCGCTGCATCAAAGATGTCAAAGAGCGATCCCGACAGCAGCATCAACATTCACGATGACGACGAAAGCATCAGAAGAAAGATGAACAAGGCGTTCTGTCCTCCGGAAAAGGAAGAGGAAACGGCGAATCCTGTTCTTATGCTTTGCAAATATATCATACTGCCAAGGCTGGGAGCATTGAACATAGACCGTCCGGAGAAGTTCGGCGGCCCGATATCGTTCACATGTTACGAAGACATCGCAGATTCATATTTCTCGGCAAAACTGCACCCGATGGACATCAAGAAAGGTGTTGCCGAGTCTTTGATAAAGATACTTGAGCCTGTAAGAAAATTCTTTGCGTCGAATGTGAAAGATCTCGACGCAACGAAAGAAGTCCTGAAAAGATTAGGAAAGATCTGATCTTTTCCTTATCTCACGGAATTCAGCCATAGTTCGTTGCATGCATATATGCAGCATCGCTTCCACATCTCCCGTTCCCGATAGACCGGCGGCACCGCCGTGACCTCCGCCGTCAGACACCGTTTCAAGACCGATGTTCTTCATGATATCGCCTAAATGGATGCCGCGTCTGATCATATCCTGGTCCGCACGCGCGCTCAGACGGAAACGTTCATCCCTCTGCGATCCGACGAAAACAACATCTGCGCCGGCGTTCAGCAATGCTTTGCAAACGGACGCTTCAAAACTTCCGCCGTATGACGTTGCGACGATCATGTCGCCGACACGATCGAACTTGGTTCGTTCCATTCCTTTCATTACCGCTATGCGTTCACTCATCCCTACTTCCGAACGGGGGAAGTTCATTGCTTCGTCCATTCCTATCCCGGTTATTTCCATGATGTCGGCGAACGCACGGATCATCTGTGTGTTCGCAAATGAGAAGTGACCGCTGTCCGTAAGCATTCCGCAGAGCAACGCCATTCCGACATTCTTATCGATATCTGTACCGGAAGTGCATATTATATCGTACACCAATTCACAGCACGAAACTTTACTATCGTCACAAACGAACGTCATATTATCCCATTTTCCGGTCGGTCTGTGATGATCTATCACGATACTTCCGTTCGGTATCTTGTTGATCTCAGGAGAAAGTTGTTCCGGAGAGGATGTGTCAACAACGACCACAAGCCCGTATTGAGAAATATCACATTCATCCATTACCTGAATACCAAGTTTGTCCATGATTATCTTGGCAACTCTGTCAACCCCTTCCGGAGCGTATATCACCGCGTTCGGAAAACACTCTGATATCGCATACGCCGATCCGACGGCATCAGCATCTGCGTTACCGTGGACCATTATCACTTTGTCTTTGTCCTTCAGCAAACTGCCGACATACTCAAGCATAGGAACCGCATAGATGTTGTATATTAATTTCATTTGCATGAAAATTAAGGAATTTTCAGGTCCGTTTGAACATCGAAAGGATATTTATCTTACCTTTCTTCTTCACGAGGCCCGTGAGCAGAATGTCTGAATTGTATATCTTCACGGTAACGAATATCGTCATCAGCGCAAAGAAGATCAAATACCCCAGACCGCCCCAGATCATGAATGTGTTGCCCAACATCAAGTTATTCATTATCATCATCGGGTGCGAGAACGGTATCGCAAAGATGATCACCTGAAGGAACGACGGTAATGAATCAAAACCGACGAACATCGTAACGAACATCGGTATCATGGCAAGCACGCTTATCGGTAACGTTAATGTTTGTGCGGCCTTGTAATTCTTCACGAACGCGCCCAATATCATGCATATTCCGAGTGCAGACATTATCGCAAGGAATATCACCATTGCAACTACTCCCCAATCCAACAGCGATAATGTCAGACCCAGAGATTCTAACGACAGGCTTCCGCCCATTGATATGCTGTTGGTATAGAAGTACATCCCGGCCAAGTAGACAATACCGAACAGCAGACCGGCGATAGCAGATCCGATGAGTTTTCCGCTAACGATCGTTGTTCTCTTTACAGGAAGCGTAAGCAGCGTTTCCAATGTTTTATTTTCCTTCTCGCTTCCCATGGATGATATTATCATTCCGCCGATTATCGTTATGATGACCATTATCAGGATAGGCATGAGTAAGGTCTGTGATTGTAACGCTGACGAAATTTCTGACGGTGTGACACCGTCATAAATTTTCCCGTTGAACGAAGTGACATTATCTCTCCCTATCGGTTTGAGCACACCGGGTTCATAATCTCCTCCGATGATGCTCTCTGTCGTTTTCGTTCCTATCTCTTCCAGAAGATAATCTATCATTGCCGTTGAGATCGATCCGAAAACTCCCGTCTTCACTTCACTCCAATAAACACAGATCCCGCCGGAAGCAGTACCGGTGCCGGCTGCAAGTTTGCTGATATTATTTGAGTAATTTTTATCAAATACCAATACAACGGATATGCCGAGATCATTCATCTTATTTATTATCGCTGGCTCATTGTTCGGAGGAACGCCCTTTATCTCAGTAATGTATGGGCTTGGTTTCGTTTCGCCGTATATCTCATGTATGTAATCGAAAGCATCTTTGTAGTAATCTTTAACACCGCCGCCGGGCGTATCAAATGATATCACACCGATCGCCGGAACTTCCATTGCCTTTTCCGTCTCGGTGTTTATCATCCCTCCCATCACGCCGAAGAGAACGGCGACGATGACAACGGAAGCGACGGATGCAGGCGTAAGCAATTCTTTGAGTTCCTTCGTGATAAGATTCCATAAGTGGTTCATCTTTTCACCGCCGCCGTTACGAATACTTCTTCGACCGTTCCGACACCGAACCTTTCCTTCAGTTCTGACGGTGTGCCTTCTAAGATCATTTTACCGCCGTCTATCATTCCGATGCGGTCGCACATCTGATCAACTTCGAACATATTGTGCGACGACAACAGAACGGTCACACCGTTCTTTGCAATGTTCCGCACAATATCTCTGATCTCAAAAGCATTGACAACATCCAATCCTGACGTTATCTCATCAAGTATCGCGAGTTTCGGGCCGGGCATTATCGCTCTTGCTATCAAAAGGCGCCGCATCATACCTTTGCTGTATGTCGAAACCTTAGAATCGATCCTGTCGCCCAGCGATGCGATGTCCATGCCTTTTGTTACCATTCTTTCCATCTCTTCACCGCTTGTGAAAAAGGCGGCCATGAATCTCAAATATGCGCGTCCGGTCATTTCTTTATAGGCACCGGCATCCTCAGGTAAGTAACTTATACATTTTCTTATCTCGTCGGCATCGGTACTCATGTCCTTGCCGCATACCTGTATCTGGCCGGAGGTCATTGTTAAAAGTGTGGATATCATTCTGAGGGATGTTGTCTTTCCTGCCCCGTTGGGACCTATCAGACCGAATATCTCTCCTTCTTTGACGGAAAAACTAACGTTATCAACGGCGAGATGGTCGCCGTACATTTTGCTTAAGTTCCTTACCACAAGCGCATCAGCCATATTACGCTGATAACAACGGCATCAGTAAAAAACATTATCATCACGGATGACCGTGCGCATCGCCGCCCAGAAGTAATGATATCACGGCTATGATGACTATTCCGGTCACCACCAGTGCGAACGAGATGATACTGTCACGGCGTTCATGGAACGCTTCGCGGAGCAAAGCGTACACGCCCACATACATGAACGTTCCCGCTGCGACGGCCATCGGTATGACGATACTAACGTCACTGATGATATCGACCAGAGGCATCGATACGAGTGCGGCAACAGGAGTTATTAACGCAAATAACAGCATGTAAATGAGTATGTCCTTCTTTCCGAGGCCGGTAAGCATGAATGTTGATGATAACGCGAACAATTCAACGAATTTGTGCAACGCGATCGCTATGAACGCCGCAATTCCGACAAGTTCTCCTGCGCCCAACGCAATGCTTATGACCACGCCGTCAACTGCGGCATGTATCGCCAATCCGATGAAAGCGGATGCCGACGTCAGTTCATGACCGTGATTGTTATCACATTTCTCGCATGCGCACGCGTCCATGTGTCTCCTTTTCAGTATCACGTCGACGAGTAACACGACAAGAAAACCTCCGACTATCCACGGAGCGGCGTTCATTCCGCTGTCCTCACCTGCTTCGAACGTCTCAGGAAGCAGTGTGAAGAACAATATTCCTAAAAATATCCCTGCGGACAAAGCGACCATCAGATGGACCTGCCTCGGGTCCATTTTCTTTAACGACGGGATGCACGCGCCTGCCATTGATACGGCTAAGATGATAAGCGCGAATATGAACAATATCGCATGGTCACTCATTCCTTCGAACATCTTTCATGTGTAAAATGAATTATTATTAAACTTTTGTTCCGATGTTATTAACTTATATACAATATATCATATGATTCTTAATAACGTGATAAAATGACAGTGATAAGCATCTCTTTACCGGACGAAACGATAGCATCATTGGAAAGGATACAGGAACATTTGGACATATCGGGAAGAAGTGAGGCCGTCCGCGCATCCATAAGAATTGCGGAGGCGGAGATGAACGATACGGAAGAACTGTTCGGCGATGTCGAAGGTGTTTTGGTAATTGTGCACAGTACGCACGACGATCAGTGGGTGGGAATGATGCAACACAAATATGAAAAAATAATAAGGACGCAGCTGCATTCCCATTTACGAAACAAGAAATGTCTGGAAGTGATGATACTCTCAAGCGATTCCGGTATGCTCGAGAGTATGATGAAAGAAATTTACCGTATAGGAAAAGCGGATTACGTGAAGTTCGTCAGAAGCCGCTGATCACTGTGAACCCATCGCTTTGTTGATGGTTTCCTGCAGTGTCTGGAACTTTTCCTTCAATCCCTTCTCTTGGCGATCCAGCGCCTTGATGCGAATTTCCAACGTTTCCATCGTTTCTTCCAATTCCGCCGTAAGCGTCTCTTTGCTTTCCGCTTTTATCAGAAGTGAGCCTACGTTCTTGTACACATCTCCGGTGGCTTTGGAAAGTTCTTCCTTCGTTCTTTCCATCTCCCTTTTCTGCGCTTCCATCTGCATCTTCTGCGTCGCCACGGCCTGCAGCTGCTGCTGCACCTGCTGGAACTGTGTTATCTGGTTCTGTAACTGGGGGCTGATGTTGTTCATTTTTATCACATTCTCGTTATTTCTTCGGTTATCCTTATCCATCCGAGGTAGGAGTTCAGTGCCGCTCTCATCGCGGAAACGTCCTTTGCCGTTACTTTGACAAGGACGGAATCTCCGTTGCGGGAGATATCAGTTTCCGTTCTGGGGAGTTCCCTGCCGATCTCAGGGGAAAGCACGGATATTATCATATCCGCATTCCCGTCGGCAGAAAGCACCGCAGAAAGCATCAGTCGGACCTCAGCACTTTCTTCACATTCGGTCTTTCCTTGTAGAAGATCTTGGATCCGCATTTCTCGCACTGCAGTCCTATTGTCCCGACATTCCTTATCGGTTCGTTGCATTTTCCGCATCTGTACATCTTATCACTCTTATTCGGCTACCTGCGATATCGTTTTCTTCGCTATCGGTGTGTATGCGGATGCGGCGAACTTTGCGCTGCAGTGCCTGCACAGCCATATGCCGGAACTCTCTCTCCTTACGGATGCATGATGGCATACCGGACATTCATGGCGCTGTTTCTGCGTCTGCTCGATGTTCTTCACCCTGTTGCGGATGACCACACCGTACCTTGCTCCGAACCTGCCGGAACTTCCTGCCTTTACCGTTCTCTTGGTCATTTCCCTCACCCTATGATCTTCCGTATCTTCTTGCCCTTGTCTCTGGACATGTCGAGGCACTGCGTCAGTTCGTCCAACGTTAAAGAACCTTTTCCGCCCTTCTGCATTGCTCTGTAATTGCCGTCATCATCCGTCGTTATCGTCAGGCGCGCGGAAGATATCTGCTCTTCGTCGAAATTTGGGTCAAGTATTAAAGTATTTCCTATCTTGGCCGCAGTTACCGCTATCGGTGTGCACGTTACCGGCAACGGTGAATTCTTGCCTTTCTTGTACTGCTCCGCCGGTATGACCGCCGTTCTTAACGCAGCCACGGCTGCGAGGTTGGTAACATCGAAAAGATTTCCGTCGTAATTCAGTGCGTAGATGTCAATGAAGCACATCCACACCTCTTCGCCCTCCTTGATGCACAGTTTTTCAACATCGACCATTCCCGATTCGCGTATCCCGCGGTCGACGACCCTTGCCAATTCTATCGCATCCTCGCCGGGAGGTCCCGATTCAAATAACGGATGGGCCATCGGTATGAGTTCTGCGCCAGTGGTGAGAACGCCTTTTCCCGGAGTGTCCGCGAACGGGGTGCCCGGTACTATCTTTACACCGACGATCACTTCCGTGTTGCCGTATCTTGCTATCGCGGAACCGTCAGCACTTTCTATGACGCCCGTTTCCACTTTTATTTCCCTGACGTCATCCAAGCCTCTTCCGTCCGTTCTCTTTCCGTCAGCCAGCAGGCTGAGGATATGATTCTTCCTTATTTCCGAGATAATTGCTCTACTCATCTGCAGCATCCTCCTTCATCGCCGCCGCGTAGCGTCTCTTGAGCGCATCCTTCTGCAGTTCGTATATCTCATGGCATGCGGCCACGCCCATTTCCATCGCTGTGTCGAATTCCTTTCTTGTCATGTGTCCGTCCATCTGTAAAAGGACGATCTCGTTCGTTTTCGGTATCAACGCTATCGGAACATCGGCCTGACCGTAGTTGTCCTCTTCCTTGTTCAGATCAAGCAATACTTTTCCGTCTGCTTTTCCGACAGCCACCGCAGGAACGATGTCACGCATCGGTATTCCCGCGTCAGCTAACGCAACTGACGCTGCCGTAAGTCCGGCGCAACGTGTTCCGGCGTTCGCCTGTAATATCTCGATGTAAACGTCTATCGACGCTCTCGGATACAATTCCGTAAGAACGACCGCTTCCAGCGCCTCCGCGATTATCTTAGATATCTCCACGGAACGCCTGTCGGGTCCCGGCCTTTTTCTGTCACTGACGGAAAAGGCCATCATGTTGTACTTGCATTGGATTATCGCCTTCGTGGGGTCCTGCAAATGCCTCGGATGACATTCTCTCGGTCCGTATACTGCTGCACGAACCTTGTTCTTTCCTATCTCAACATATGCGGAACCGTCCGCATTCTCCAATACGCCTGCTTCAATCTTAATGCCTCTTAACTCTCCGGCCTTCCTGCCGTCAAGTCTTATCCCTTTCTTGTTAACTAATTCCAGATCTGATTGTCCGCTCATGATCATCCTTCCTCCTCGATCACGGATCCTATGAAATCCTTTACCCTCTCAGTGAGGTTGCTTGTTTGTGCTTCACGCTCTATCATCTTTATCGCGTCAACGGCAACTGTTGCATTCTCAACATCACCGTCGACCCAAACACGTCCGTTCTGACCGACAAATATCCTGCAGTCGGTCATGTTCTTGATCATCTGGATCATCGATCCGCTCTTCCCTATGACGCGCGAGACCTTTGAGTGTGCTATCTCCACTATCTGTCCGTCCTCAAGTTTCCTCAGTCCGGAGTCGTTCATTGTGACCTGTATCTTCATGGACTCGTCGACCATGAGGATCTTCGCCATTATCATATCGCCGATCTTTAAGAATCTTGACGTGTCGCCGAATTCTACCTTCCACGGAACTTCGTTCACATGTAAAGGCGCCGGATACGGCGAATTTATATCGACCAGCCAATTCGACGGGCCTATATCGACTATCATTCCCAACACCATGTCCCCGGGCGTAGGTATGTACCTTCCCTTGAGCGGTATGACGCTCACGGTGCCTGAGAACACATTCTTCACACCCAGTCTGGATGCGTACACTTTGCCGTCCAGCACATACGTCCCGTTCCCCGGTCTGAGATCTCCTTCATCCAGCAGATCCCCGGGAACGACGACCTCTCGCGCCGGTCTAGCTTCTTTTCTGTTCATTTTTCATCACTTCTCGAATGTAATTTTTTTTATTTTCTCAAAGGAGCCTCACGTTCGCGTGCCCCTTCGTTCTGTCGTTCAGTCTTGCGGTCAATTCGGTAATGACTCCCGCGGGTATCTCTATCACTCCGATCCACGAACCGTCCGGCTGCCATTCTTCCCTTTCAACGAGTCCGTAATTAACGAGGTCGTCGAAACACCGTCCGTAATCGTCCGCTCTCAGTTTCACTGCCACTTTACTCTTTTCAAACTTTATCGGAATGAGCGGCCGCAATAATTTCATCGCCTCTTCCACTTGAGACTCCACAGATCTGAACGGGTCCACATGGAATTTCGCTTCCGTGAGCGCCAGTTCTATCCTCGTAGGCGGATGAGGCGTCTTCGTCTGTGGGTTTATCGCGTTCCTTGCAATGTATGCAACGATGCGATTACGTTTTGCGTCCAGCATCTCCTTTCTCTGTTCAGCGGTGACCTGTATCTCACCTTTGGAGACAATTCTTTTTGCGATCTCGCTGATATCTTCCGTACCGAAGACCTCTTTTATCTTGTCTTCGGCAGGATGCGTCCCTTTGCTTGCGTTCTTGAACACCGCTTCGACGGCCAGATGATCGGTTATGTCGAGATCCTTACCTTCCTTCAGGTACTTCATGACATTAGGGTCCAAAAGGACCTCGAACGTTTCGCCGTGAGATTCCAACCTTGCGACGACCGCATCATCGAGACTTACCATCTTTCTGCCTCAAAGTTTTTTGATGAGGCCTTCAAGTTCGCTCTCGGTAAGCCTTCTGAACTTGCGGTCGCTGTCCACGACGCCGATCTCAACGGTCTGTGCGGTCAGTTCTTCATCGATCGCCGCTTTCAGCGCTTTCGTTCCGAGCAATAATGCATCGTTGTATGCCATATTGTCCTTGAATTCCTTTTCGAACATCTCCATGACCACCGGACGCCCTGCGCCGATGCATCCTGCCCTGTAAGCGACAAGCGCTCCTGACGGATCCGTCTCGAACAAATGAGCGCCGAGATCGTCCACGCCCGCCATCAACAAAGCGGTCCCGAACGGTCTGACACCGCCGTACTGAGTGTAATTCTGTTTGAAGTCGCATATCTTCTTCACGAGACCTTCCACGCTTATGTTCTCGCCATACGTTATCTTATGGATCTGCGCATCCTTTCTCGCTTGGTCAACGAGTATCCTTGCATCGGCCACCAGACCGGATGTTGCGCATCCGATGTGAGAATCGATGCTGTATATCTTCTCAATGGATCTCGGTTCAACTAACCTGCTGGGTACGCGTTTGTCGACAATGAGTATAACTCCGCCTTTGAATTTCAGTCCTATGGTGGTAGTTCCCTTTTTAACAGCCTCTCTGGCATATTCCACCTGGAAAAGTCTCCCGTCCGGAGAGAACACTGTTATTCCTCTGTCATATGCCATTTGTCCCGGTTGCATAATTAATATCCTCCTTTCTCTTCAGTGACCCGTTAGATGAAGGGACTATATATTCTTTACACTTTTCTTCTTAAAGGGCGCAGTCTTTTTAATTCGCTGTATCTGCGGCGAAGCGCGGCCAAAGTTCCGGATGTTCTTAACGATGAGGACAACGGATCGGCGCGTTTGACAGAATCTATAGTATCGTCAACCTTATCGTGACCGCATCTGACTATCGCCCATCCCTCTGCGCACTGTACCACGTAAGGGGGATCACCGCTCACGCGCCTCAGCGAACTGATAAGTTCCTCTCTCGTCATTTTTTCATCAACAGAGAATGCGACATATCTTTTCCTTCCGACCTTATCTTTAACGGTCATATCATCTGCCTCCAGTTCTCACGTCATATTCAGTACCGCACCTTCTGCATATCGGATCGTTAACATCCAGAGGAGATCCGCACGAACATGTGAAAACACCGTCGCGATTGACGACGGCGCCGCATGTGCACACATCACCGACAACATCGTTGCCGCATGCGGGACATTGTACATACTCGGGAACGTCCCTTGTGAACTCGTCGTACGGACAACCGCAGTAAGGACATTTTTCAGTAGGCTGCGCACAGGCATCGTGGAACATCTCGCCGCATTTGCATTTTGCGATGGTATCGCCTTTGGAAAATACTCCGAAACAGATGCTGCATACGTCCGCGGTCGGTTTCTTCTTCGGGCGTCTGCGTTTGGTGCGGGAAAGCATTCTCTGCGTTCGCGTCCTCATCTTCAGCAGGATGAGGAGAATGATAAGCAACGCTGTCACCGTGCCGCAAGCGGCCGCCGCGAACAACATAGATACCATGCATTCCGGATATACTAACAGCAATAAATCTTATCTATTCCTTTCATTCCAAAAGATGTTTCGTAATGTTACGAAGCATTTTCGTACAAGGTGCTTAAACACTTATGAAAATATCCTTGAAGTGCAATCGTTAACACCATATAAAAAAAACATCTGGCCATATGAAAATATATCACATTTTGATGCAGAACGCCGTATTTCTCCGGCATCAAAAGAGCATCCTCATCCTTAATGAATGGTCCGTATATTAAGGTTACGTAGAAAGGATTAAAGAACCCTCGTGTATTCTGTTTTTTCAGTTCCAAAGTAACTAGTACAACGGAGGTAAAGATTTGACAAAGTCAGCGTTGGTTATTGGCGGAGGAATTGCCGGTATACAGGCCTCGTTAGACCTGGCGGACAGGGATATCCATGTCTACCTTGTCGAGAGGGATGCCACGATAGGCGGTAAGATGTGCCGCCTTGACAAGACATTCCCTACGAACGACTGTTCCGCGTGCATCCTGTCGCCGAAGATGGCAGATTGTAACGGTCATCCGAATATCGATGTATTGTCGTATTCGGAAGTTGTGAAGGTCGAGGGAGAGGCCGGCAACTTCAAGGTGACCGTAAAGAAGAAACCGAGATACGTCAAGATGGACGAATGTACCGGATGCGGCGAGTGTATCGCCAAATGTCCGACCAAGAACATTCCTGACGAATACGAGTTCGGACTGACGACCCGGAAAGCGATATACATACCGCATGCGCAAGCAGTTCCGAGGGTAGCGGTCATAGATCCGGCATACTGCCGCAAGATACTGAACGACAAGTGCGGTGTGTGCGAGAAAGTGTGCGGCAAGAAAGCGATCGACTACAACGACAAGGAAGAGTTGATAACACTGGACATCGGTTCCATAATTGCCGCTGCGGGATTCCAGACATGGGACGCAAAACTTTCAACGGAATACGGATACGGAAGATTTGCGAATGTCGTGACAGCAATGGAGTTCGAGAGGATGATGTGCGCATCGGGACCTGACCACGGTCACATAAAATGTCCGTCCAACGGCGAAGCGCCGAAGAAGATAGCGTTCATCCAGTGCTGCGGTTCAAGAAGCGAGAAGAAAGGATCGCAGAAGTATTGTTCTTCCGTTTGCTGCATGTACGCAACGAAGCAAGCGATAATCACAAAGGAGCACGCTGAAGTTGATGAGGACATATTCTTCATGGACATAAGGTCATATGGAAAGGAATTCGAAGCATACATACACCGTGCCGAGGATGAATACAAGATAAAGATGCACAGGTCGTCCCGTGTGGCATGCGTCGAGGAGAACGCTGACAAGAAACTCCTCGTATCGTACGCCGACGCGAAGGGAGATCCGCAGACAGGAGTTTACGATCTCGTTGTCCTGTCGATAGGTCTTAACCCCCCGACGGGTGCCGAAGAGTTATCGAAGATATTGAACATCAACCTGAACAAATACGGATTCTGCGACACTAAAGTTTCAGATCCATTGGCAACAAGCAGGGAAGGAATATTCGTAACAGGCGCTTTTGCTGCGCCGAAGGATATCCCGACATCAGTAGCGGAAGCATCCGGCGCTGCGGGAAAAGCGGGCGCGTACATCGTTGACAAGAACTTCGTTCCGTGCGAACCGAAAGTTTACCCGAAAGAAAAGGAAACGGATGGAAAAGAACCGAGGGTCGGTGTCTGGGTATGTTCGTGCGGTATCAACATCGGCGGTACCGTTAACGTGGACGAAGTCACAGAATATGCGAAAACGTTACCTGGTGTGGTGTATGCGGCGAAATCAATGTACGCATGCGCTCAGGACTGCTTGGAAGCGATAAGCGCCGCGATAAAGGAACACGACCTGAACCGTGTTGTTGTAGCGTCGTGCACACCGAGAACACACGAACCGCTGTTCAGGAACGCATGCAGGGAAGGCGGTCTGAATCAGTACTTGTTCAACATGGCCAACATCCGTGACCAGTGCTCATGGATACACATGCATGAACCTGAGAAAGCAACGTCAAAATCAAAGGACCTTTTGAGAATGGCGATAGCGAAAGCAAAACTCTTGGAACCGTTGGAAGGAACGAAGATACCCGTGACCGGAGCGGTCGCGGTCGTCGGCGGCGGAATAACGGGAATGAGCGCGGCGTTAGATGTTGCCGCACAGGGTTTCCCTGTTCACCTCGTTGAAAGGAACGCCGAACTCGGAGGTTCGTATTTGAAGTATGCAGGAAAGAACTACTCCGTTGACGGTGTGAACCTTGGCAGCTTTGTGTCCGATCTCGTGAAGAAAGTGGAGAACAACAAATTAATAACAGTGCACAAGAAGGCAACGGTGAAGGACATCCCCGGATTCGTAGGTAACTTCAAGCTGCAACTGAACTCCGGAGAATATCCGGTGGGCGCAGTGATACTTGCAGTAGGCGCGTCGGAATACAAGCCTACAGAGTTCAACTACGGAAAGGATGAGAAGGTCGTCACATTAACGGAAGCGGAACTCGCTGTCGGAAGCAACTCGTTCAAAGGAAAGGACATAGCGTTCATTCAGTGTGTCGGATCAAGGAACGACAAAGTGAAATATTGTTCGAGAACGTGTTGCGCAAAAGCGCTGACCAATGCGATCGCAATAAAGAAGGCGGACCCGAGTGCAAACATTTCCGTATTCCACAAGGACATCAGGACATACGGGTTCCGCGAGGAACTTTACAAGGAAGCGTCCTCACTGGGAATAAGATTCCTCAGATGCAAGGACGGTAATGATCTTCCTTCGTACGACGGCAGCAAAGTGAAAGCGTTCGATACGATACTCGGAAAGGATGTTGAGGTAACTGTTGACAAAGTTGTACTGAGTTGCGGAATAGCACCTGACCGTGAAGAGAAGGAAGAATTGGCGAAGATGCTGAAAGTGCCGATAAGCAAGGACGGCTTCTACTTCGAAGCGCACCAGAAACTCAGACCGGTGGACTTTGCAACGGAAGGAGTATTTGTTGCAGGGTTAGCACACTGGCCGAAGTTCATGGACGAATGCATCGCACAGGCAGCAGGCGCAGCGGCAAGAGCATTGACGATAATTTCCAAGGATAATCTGTTATCGGAAGGTATCGTCGCATCGGTCAACGAGAATTACTGCGACGGATGCGGAATATGCGAAGGATGCTGCGAATACAATGCCATCGAAATAGTCGATAACGGTGCCGGCGGATTGAAGAGCAACGTGAACCCGGGATTATGCAAGGGTTGCGGTTGTTGTGTAGCCGCCTGTCCGTCAGGAGCGATGGAACAGAAAGGATTCAAGAACGTTCAGATACAGGCAGAGATAGATGCATGTCTGGGCGCAGCGAAGGAGGTCATATCATGAGCGACTTCGAACCGAAGATAATAGCATTCTGCTGCAACTGGTGTTCTTACGCGGGAGCGGACGGAGCAGGTGTTGCAAGATTGCAGATGCCGACGAACTTCCGTATAATACGGACAATGTGCTCCGCCCGTGTGGACCCGGAACATGTTCTCAGAGCATTGGCGAAAGGCGCGGACGGTGTCATCATATTGGGATGCCACCCTGCGGATTGCCACTATATCGGCGGCAACTACAGAGCAAGGAGAAGGATCGCACTGCTGAGGATGGTCCTGGAACAGTACGGATTCGATCCGAAGAGGCTGCGTCTTGAATGGGTGTCTGCCTCCGAAGGAGAAAAATTCCAGAATACGATGACATCATTCGTGAACACGATAAAGGAACTGGGACCGACACCGCTCAGGGGGGTGAACTGAATGGGATTTTTCGATAAACTGTTCAAAGGCGACAAGAAGAAAGAGAAATGCGACTGCGGCTGTGAGGAACACGACAAAAAGAAGGATGTTCATGCGGCAAAGGCCGCACCAAAGGCTGCAGTTCCTGCGAAACAGGAACAAGTACAGGCAAATCCGCTGGACAAGTTCCCTCTGCTTCCAGGAGCACCTCCAGGCGGGAAGATAAAACTCGCTGTCTACTGGGCTGCGGGCTGCGGAGGATGCGACGTTTCGCTTCTGGATACTGCGGAACGCATTCTTACGGTGGCGGACATGGCAGACATAGTCATGTGGCCGATAGCCGCTGACGGTAAGGAGAAGGACATCGTCGCAATGAAGGACAAAGAAATAACCGTTTCGATAATAAACGGTGCTGTCCGTAACACAGAGAATGAACACATGGTCAAACTGCTCAGGCAGAAGTCGTTGCTCGTTGTCTCATACGGAACATGCGCGTGCTTCGGCGGATCGCCGGCATTAGCGAATCTGGTTCCCGGGGGGAAAGATGAGATACTCGACTACGTGTACAAGCAATGTCCGTCAATGAAGGCGTTCCAGGATACACAGAAATCACCTGTGTTGCCGCAAACGTCGGTAAAAACACCTGATGGTGAGATCACGTTGCCAATGATGTACGACGTCGTAAAATCATTGGATCAGGTAATTGACATAGATTATTCGATACCCGGGTGCCCGCCGACGATAGAGTCGATAGTACAGCTGCTCGCAGCTGTTGCGGAGTTCGCATACAACGGTGTTGCGTTGCCTCCGAAGGGAACGATGATCGGTGTTACCGACAAAACATTATGCGAAGAATGCCCCCGAAAGAAAGAGATGAGAAGAATAACGAAGATCGTGGAACCGCACGAGATAGACGTTGATCCGGAACTCTGTCTGATGGACCAAGGCATCTTATGCTTGGGCGCTGCAACGGTCGGCGGATGCGGTGCAAAGTGCACACGCGCTGCGCAGCCGTGCCGCGGATGCTACGGACCGACGAAAGTGGTATCGGAGATGGGCGCAAGTGTGTTCACCGCAATAGCATCGTTATTCCCGGTATTGGACAAAGATCCGATATGCGGAGAGGATGACATAATAGACATCATGTCCTCAGTGAAGGATCCGTTAGGATACTTCTACGCGTACTCGATGTCGAAATCGCTGATCAACAGAGCGGTAGTTGAAAAGAAAGGAGGTCAGTAAGATGGCCGGACCTATCATTTGGGATGAGAAAAAGAAGATAGATTC
>WQXR01000005.1 GCA_009784745.1 Methanomassiliicoccaceae archaeon
CATATCAACGAGGACAATATCATAAATTCGATAGACCCAAGAAAGGATGTGGACGGTTTTCATCCCAGCAACGTCGGAAAGATGCTCATCGGAAAACCGTTATTCCTTCCGGCAACGCCTGCAGGCGTTCAGCAGATGCTTGTACGCAGTAACATAGGAACGGCAGGGAAACACGTGGTCATCGTAGGAAGAAGCAACATCGTCGGAAAGCCTATGGCCGCGTTACTTATGCAGAAAGGAAGCGATGCCGATTCAACGGTAACAGTGGTACATTCAAGAACGAAGGACATAGGATCATACACCAGGGCCGCAGATATACTGATAGTGGCAATGGGAAAAGCAGGATACATTACAAAGGATATGGTAAAAGAAGGAGCGGTCATAATAGACGTGGGAACGAATCGTGTTGAGGACAGAACAAACGAAAAGGGATTCAGACTCACGGGCGACGTGGACTTCAACAATGTAAAAGAGATAGCATCAGCGATAACGCCGGTACCCGGAGGGGTGGGACCGATGACGATATGCATGCTGATGGCGAACACAGTAAAGGCAGCGGAGCTGTCGTTGCAATAACGCTCATAAGGTGATAACATGATGAGAGAATGTGATGCGCACGGATACTACCGTGATGAGATGTGCCCGGTATGCGGAGAACCGGGAAAGTTCCTGATGAACGATTCGGAAGTTGAAAGATTGGGAAGAACGCTTGCCGGTATACTGAGGCATGGAAAATTCGAACCGGACATGGACGATCAAGGATTCGTAAGTATGCGAGATGTCGTATACATTATGAAAGAGCATAACAACAGGATGCACTGGCTGAGGCCTCATCATCTTGTTTCTTTGGTTGAAACAGATCCTAAAGGAAGATATCAGATATCAGGCGACATGGTAAGGGCGACATACGGTCATTCCATTCCGCTGGAATTGGATCTTCCGACGGATGACGTTCCTCAGGAATTATATTTCCCGACAACAGCGGAAGAGGTTGATATAATATTAGAGGTCGGATTAAGACCGTCCGACCGTTCGATGGTCCATTTATCGTTAACGTACGATGATGCAGTAAGAGCGGGAAAGGTAAGGGTGGATGATCCGGTCATACTGGTGATAGATGCGGACGCGGTATTTGACGCAGGCTATGAGATAGGCAAAGCAGGAAAGACCGTGTTCCTGGCGAAAGAGATACCTCCGGATTGTCTGAGGATCGCCTGAGGAAGATAGCATGGTCACTGTGCTAAGACCCGAACAGGTCAGGGAAAGATACGGAAAACTGTTCTGCCAAGGTTTCTTCACGATGGTGGATGAACAGAACGGAGTTGCGCAGATAGTTGAGAAATGTGTTTCCCGAGGGCCGGTGGAATGGGATACTGTCAACAGAAAGCGTGCCGGAGGCATACTGAAAGAGATACGCTCAGAGGGCGTAACGATAACCATGGACACGATAATAGGCGAATCGCCGATAAGATTCGGTCCGGTATCCTCGGAACTCGGAGGCCAAGGCATCTGTTCATTGAAGGTCGACGGAGATCGCGTAACAACAAAATGGATGGGACTGGCCGGCGCAACCGTCGGCATCGGAGCATGCATACCGCAGTGTGAGGACGTAATTGAAACAATATATCCGGATGATTTCAAGATAGGCGGGGCGCATTACGCGGAAGTTGAGATCATAACACCAAAGATGATAAGAGTGGTGATAGGTGTTGACGATACGGATACAAAAGAAAAGGGAGCGTCATGGGTCACAATGATGAGACTCGGCAGAGAATGCCCGATAGGACGTTACCTTGATCATAAAATAAT
The DNA here is from genome assembly GCA_009784745.1 of Methanomassiliicoccaceae archaeon. Lineage (GTDB taxonomy): Archaea > Thermoplasmatota > Thermoplasmata > Methanomassiliicoccales > Methanomethylophilaceae > Methanomicula. The sequence continues at coordinate 1,810 of WQXR01000005.1, forward strand.
ACAACTGAACCCGAAAGCGCCCAATAAGACGACGAACTGCTGTTCCACAGCAGTTGCTTTCGCCGTAAGGCCGGATGAGGTAAAAGATCTTATAGAATACGCAAAGGAATTCCTTTCCAAGAACACGTATTCGTCGGAAACTGTTATGACAGTGTTCAAAGGTCTGAGAATCCCGGAAAGACTTGAACAGTTCGGATGGGATGCCAAACACATATTGTTCGAAGTCGGCGACGCACTCAAAGTTGCGGAAGAATGCAATGTTGACGTTGTAGAGATAACAGGAAGCAAAGGAACGATAGGTGCGGTCGCAGCCATCGGATGCTTTGACATGGGCCTGAGATCCGCAGGCGTACCGGAGGACTTCGAGTGCCCATAAAAGAAATGATAAAAGGGCAGGCATACAGCCGTTACGAACAAAAATTGGAAAAGGAAGTGAAACAGGGCCCCGTACCGCATCATGTGGCGGTGATAATGGACGGCAACCGGCGATACGCAGCGGAAACACTGAAAGCGGACGCTGAACAAGGACATCTCAAAGGACGAGATAAACTCGAGGAAATGCTGGATTGGTGTCTGGAACTCGGTATAAAAGTGTTAACGGTATACGCTTTTTCAACGGAAAATTTCGCAAGGAAAGAGGATGAAGTGGAATTCCTGATGGATCTTTTGGAAAGATCGCTTATATCGTTCGCAGATGACGAAAGGATACACAGATATCATGTTAAGTTAAAGGTGATAGGAGATATGAGCATGATACCGGAAAAGGTGGCCGAAGCCGTAAGATATGCTGAAGGCAGAACATCGGAATATTCTGATTTTCATTTGAACATGGCGATAGCGTACAGCGGACGACAGGAAATAAAAGATGCGATAAAGATAATCGCAAGCAAAGTAAGATCGGGAGAATTGGAAATAAATGATATAGACGAGTCACTGATATCAATGCACATGTACTCTCCCGATGTTCCGGACCCGGACCTTGTCCTCAGAACATCCGGAGAACTGCGGGTATCTAATTTCCTGTTATGGCAGCTGGCATACTCGGAATTATATTTCACGGACATATACTGGCCGGGATTCAGGAAAATGGATCTTATGAGAGCGATAAGATCGTATCAACAACGTTCAAGAAGGTATGGACAATGAATGGGAGATAGGAAGAAATGGCATCCGATATCGTTTTCGTTCACGCTCCGAGCGTGTACGATTTCAGAAAAAAACCGATATTCTACGGGCCGATAAGCGATGTTGTTCCATCGTCACCGGTGTTCGAGATGTATCCGGTCGGATTCATGACGATGTCGGCGCATCTTGAGGAAGCAGGCTACAAGACAAGGATAATGAACCTTGCTGTCAGGATGCTTCAAAGTAAAAAATTCAACGCAGAGAAAGAGATAAAAAAATTGGACGCGAAAGTTTTTGCGATAGACCTCCACTGGATGCCCCACGCGCACGGAGCGTTGGAAATCGCAAAGATCGTAAAAAAGTATCATCCGGATTCTATAGTTGAATTCGGAGGGTTCACGTCATCATATTTCCGCGAGGAACTGATACAACGGCCGGAAGTGGATATGATAATGTGCGGCGACTCAACGGAGATACCGCATATACGGCTGATGGAATCGATAATAGAAGGAAAGGATCTTTCGAATGTTCCCAACCTGACGTGGAAGGACAAGAACGGAAAAGTGCATTTTAATGAGATATCATTCATACCGGAAGATCTGGATTGGGTGAAGTTCGATTACGGCACGGTAATAAGGAACGTACTGAGACACAGGGACCTTAAAAGCGCATTGCCGTGGCTGGGCTGGGACGAACTTCCGCTGGCATCGGTATTCACAGTAAGGGGATGTTCGCATAACTGTGCTGAGTGCGGCGGATCGGCATACGCGAACAAAAAAGTATTATGCCGCAGCAGACCGGCATTCAGATCCCCGGAAAAGATAGCGGAAGATATGAGCGCGATACAGGATTACATGAAAGCGCCCATATTCGTGATAGGCGATGTAAGGCAAGCAGGAAATGATTACGCGGAACGCATGTTCAAAGCGATAAAAGAGAGAGGGATAAAGAATCATGTCGCTTTGGAATTGTTCGGACCGGCGAATGAGGAGTTCTGCAAAATGGCAGAACGTGCGTTAGGAAATTATACGCTGGAATTCTCACCGGATTCGCATGACGAAAAGGTAAGATATGCGTTAGGCAAGAATTATGACAATTCGTCCATAGAAAGAACATTGCAGAACGCGTTCCGTAACGGGTGTACAAGATTTGATCTGTTCTATATGACAGGACTTCCCGAACAGACACGCGAGTCGGCGATGGAAAGCGTGAAGGCATCGAAAGGATTGTGGGAAGCGGTCGAAAAAAAGGACGCATTATTCATTTACAACGCTCCGTTCGCTCCTTTTGTGGATCCGGGGAGCAGAGCGTTCGAAGATCCGGAACGCTGGGGGTACAGATTTTTTGCGAGAACGCTGGAGGAACATCGCAGACTTTTGGATAATCCTTCATGGAAACATGTGCTGTCGTACGAAACAAAATGGATGTCGCGCGACGACATAGCGGAAACATCATACGATGCCGCTCTTGAATTAGCGAGAATAGAACATTCATGCGGGCGTTCGTCAAAAGAATTATACGAATCACGCGCCGAAAGAACGGTCACTGCAAAGATGATGCTGAGGAAGATAGATGACATTCTACTAATAAGTGATGCGCGCGAGCGCGAGAGCGCATTATGGGATGTCAAAGAGGAAGGCGAGAAATTAATGCTCTCAACGATCTGTAACAAAAAGGATCTTGATTGGGAAACGGGTTCCGTATTCTCCAATACACCAAGGATAATAACAGGACTGATAAGATCTGTGTTCAGGAAATGATCATTTCTTTCCCAATTCCTTAGATCTCATCGCTGACGCTTCAACAGCATTGATCAGCGCAGACCTCAGGCCGAACTCTTCCAGAACTTTCACCGCTTCGATCGTCGTCCCTCCGGGAGAGCAAACGATATCCTTCATCTTTCCGGGTTGTTCGCCCGTTTCCAATATCGTCTTTGCGGCACCGTACAGAGTTTGCGCCGCCAAAGCGGTGGAAACATCCCGGGGAAGTCCCATCAGTACGCCGCCGTCGGAAAGTGCTTCGATCATCATGTACGCATACGCAGGTCCGCTTCCGCTCAATCCTGTGACGGCGTCAAGCAGTTCTTCCTTCACTTCATATGAGATGCCGACAGCTTTCAATATACGATCGACAACGGCGCAATCGTCCGCGGTCGCTTTAGAACCTCTCGCGAATGCGGATGCAGATGCGAGAACGAGGCATGGCTGATTGGGCATTACACGCACAAAACGGCATGCTGGCTCATTAGACTCTAAAAATGCAGTTGTCACGCCTGCAAGTATCGAAACGACCAAATGATCCTTCGTAAGGATGCCTTTCAATGATGCTAGAACGTCAGTGACATGCTGCGGTTTCACCGAAAGCACGATGAGCTTTGCGGCCTTCGCAACGTCAGCATTATCCGCGCAGACCTCTATCTTCAGCGTATCGCCGATGTATTTCCTGCGTGACTCATAAACTTCGCTGGCGATTATCTCGTTCGCGGAGTAAAGTTTCGTTGCCATGATGCCTTTGATCATCGCCTCGGCCATGTTGCCGGCACCGATGAAACCTATCTTCTTTGCCATTGACGCACCTGATTCGGCAATTGCACTGTCCGTTAATAAAACCTGCTCCTGTGTTTTTCATCCGCTAACGCAGACTCTTCTTAATTACTTCTATAGAACACGCGCAAAACAACCTTTTTTGTTGCAACTTTTATATAATTACAAGTCATGCGGAAGCCCAATGTCACTAATCACGGAATACCTGCCAGTGGTGATCCTCGCGATAATCGCGATAGGATTCGCCCCGCTTGCATGGCTTTTCTCCAGATTTTTCAGACCGAACAAACCCACTCAGTGGAGGGATTCGACCTATGAATGCGGTTCAGAGCCGATAGGAGATGCGCGCATCCAATTCAAGTTCCAGTACTACATATTCGGTATTATTTTCGTAGTGTTCGACCTTGTTGCGACGTTCCTCATGCTCTGGGCGGTAGCGTTCACGGACCTGTCGCTGATGGCAAAGGCCTGGATGGTAATATTCCTCGCAATACTCATGGTAGGCGTGGCGTATGCCCTGAAGAAGGAGGGAAAGATATGGATATGAGCCTGTATCCGCACGCGGTCGCTATGAGCGCAAGCGAATTCATGTCATGGTCATCAGCGATGATCAACAACATGCTGAGCTCCGGCGTCAAAAGAGCTGTGGATTCGCTCACCGGACCGATATGGTCATGGGCGATGAAGAATTCGATTCACCCGCTGCACTTCGGTCTCGCATGCTGCGCACTTGAGATGGCCGCCGCGTCAAATACGAAATACGATGCAGAGCGTTTAGGCACGATCTACCGTTCAAGTCCGAGGCAGACGGATGTGCTGCTGATAAACGGATGGATATCCAAGAAACTTCGTCCCGACATAAGGCGTCTGTACGAACAGATGCCCGCTCCGAAATGGGTGGTCGCAATGGGCGAGTGCGCTATATCCGGCGGACCGTGGTATGATTCGTACAACATCATCCAGGGAACGGATCAGATAGTTCCCGTGGACATATACATACCGGGATGCCCGGCAAAGCCGGACGCGATGATAGACGGTTTCATGCTCTTACAGCAGAAAATAACAGCCTACTTTGACAGAGGCGTGTTCCTGGAGGACTGAGAGCATGGCATCCCAGAATTTCATCAAAGCGCCTTCCGTGGAAGAGATCGTTACAGCATTGAATGCTGATTTCGAAGGCAAAGTGACAATAAAAAGGACAAAGGCACGCAGAGTATTCGTTTCGTGTGACAGGGAATCGATATACGCGCTGTGCAGGTATGCGCGCAGTATCCTCAATTTCGAGCAGGCATCATCCGTATGCGGTGTCGATTGGGTGGATCATTTACAGGTCGTTTACCACCTGTCCAACTATTTTACCGGAACGGTCTTGGAAATAACCGTTGACGTCCCGAACGACGATCCGCATATAGCATCGGTCGCGCTGATATGGGAAGGCGCGGACTGGCATGAGCGTGAGACGTATGAACTGTTCGGCATAATCTTTGACGGACATCCGAAACTGGAAAGACTGCTGACACCGCAGAACTACGAGTTCTTCCCGTTCAGAAAATCATATAAATTAAGGGGGCAGAACTGATGGCCGACATGTGGGTCACAATGGGGCCGCAGCACCCGTTCTCGCACGGACTCTGGACGTTAAAGGTCAGGGTTGACGGAGAAGTGGTAAAGGATGCGATACCCGTCATAGGATATCTGCACCGCGGCTGGGAAAAGGAATGCGAGAACAGGACGTATCCGCTGATCATACCGATGGCAGATCGTTTATGTTATTCAGCATCAATGACATGGTCGCACGTATACTGCAAAGTAGTGGAAGAAGCGATGGGGATCGAACTATCGGACAGAGCGAAATACTTAAGAGTGGTGGCGGACGAGATATGCAGGCTGCAGTCGCACCTGATGTGGCTGGCCGCGATGGGTACCGACCTCGGTAACCTGACGGTATTCCTGTGGGCGCTCAGGGAGAGGGAGTTCTTCCTCGATCTCAACGTAAAACTGTGCGGTCAGAGACTTACTACCAACTACCCGCGTCTGGGCGGCGTGAGGAACGATATGCCGTATTTCTTCGAAAGGGACTGCATGAGAGCGGTCAACCGTTTCGAGAAGGTACTGTGGGAGATAATAGGATTAACGGACGAATCGTCAATATTCCTGTCAAGGATGAGAGACGTCGGAGTAATAAGCAGAAAGGATGCCGCCAATTACGGATTGACGGGACCGACGATGAGAGGATGTGGCGTCGATTTCGACGTGCGCAGGGACGACCCGTACTGCAATTATGACCTTTTGGATTGGGAGGTCCCCGTGTGCAAGGAAGGGGATGCGTACGCTCGTTACAAAGTGAGAATAGAAGAAATGTTCCAGAGCTGTGAGATCATCAGACAGGCGATGGCAAAATTGGACTCAATCCCGAAGACGGACCCGATACGCGTGAAAGCACCGAGGAACGTTCCCGCCGGAACTCATTTCGCAAGGGTCGAGGACCCGAGAGGCGAGTCGCTGATGTACTTGGTATCGGACGGTACCGACAGGCCGTACAGGCTTAAGGTCAGAAGTCCGATATTTGTGAACGTATCCGCATCGAAACATCTGGTCCAAGGTGTTCGGATAGCCGATATCCCTGCAATCATGGGAACGATAGACATGTGTCTGGGAGAGACCGACAGGTGATATCATGGCGTACAACAGCATATTGGATTGGGTAAAATTCACGGATCCTATGACAAGTTCCGGTTACCCGTACGGCGATGTATACAACCTGCCGTATGATATCGGTTACAAGATATGGGAACTGATAAGCGGATTGATAGCGTGGCTTATCGATCTTATCGTTCCCGGCAATGAAGTATCGACATTCCTGACGGAAACGCCGCTGCTGACAAATCTGTTATCCATCACTCTTATGGTGGTGGTGATATTCGCAGTAGGTTTCATTGTAAATCTGACGATGATATGGGAGGAACGTAAAGTTCTCGGAAGGATGATGGACCGGAGAGCGACACGCGTCGGTCCGTTAGGTTATTTCCAAAATCTCGCGGACGGTCTGAAAACATTCCTGAAAGAGAACATAACACCTTCATCCGCAGACAAGAAAGGATACATGTGGGCGCTTACGATACTGATAGGAACGTCAGTATTACTGGCGTTCATGATACCGCTCAGCGGCAGATGGTTCATAGTCGATTACAGAACAGGTCTGCTGATCCTGTTCGGATTATTTGCAATAGCACCGTTCATGATACTCGTGGCCGGATGGTCGCAGAATAATAAGTACACACTGCTCGGAGGAATGAGAGCGGCGGCGCAGATGATATCATACGAAGTGCCGATGCTGATAATCTTTGCATCCGTGGCGCTGATGGCGGGAAGTCTGAACATCAATGATATCGTGAATGCGCAGCATGAGTACATGTGGTACATCATACCGCAGTTCCTCGGTTTCATTGTCTTCATTATAGCGGCGATAGCGGAAGCGGAAAGGATACCGTTCGACCTTCCGGAAGCGGAGGCGGAACTGGTGGAAGGATGGCAGACAGAATACAGCGGTATGAAATAGGGACTTATCATGCTGGGCGACTACTTCAGAGGATATGTCGCCTGTGCGCTGATCGTCATAATGTTCCTCGGCGGATGGATGATACCGTTCGTCGGTCCCGGACCTGTGCCGGAGATAGTGTTCCTGCTGAAAGTGTTCCTTGTGTTCTTCGTGTTCGCATGGGTGAGAGCGGCGCACTGCCGTGTCAGAACCGATCAGATACTGAATATAGGATGGAAGATCCTCCTGCCGCTGGCGATGGTCAACTTCATGATCGCTTCGGTCATAACCATATGGGGGTCATGGTAATGCCTTTGAAATATCTGGATAAGTTCCCTAAAAAGAACAACGCACGTACCCTTTGGGTGCTGAAACCCATGTGGGTGACGCTGAAGAAGATGTTCAAGACAACATTCCACAGACCGGTCACGATAATGTATCCGTATGAGAAGGAATGGGTCCCGGACAACTACCGCGGACGCCCCGGTCTCAGGTTCGACAAGTGCATCGGATGCGGCATCTGTAAGAAGATGTGCCCGACCACGTGCATAACGATGGTGGATTCCGACGATAACGGTAGAACGGTACAAAGGCCGCAGGTCAATCTCGGAAGGTGCATGATGTGCGGATACTGCGCAGAATACTGTCCTGTAAATGCGATGATCGTCACACCGGACTATGAACTGGCAGCATACACGCGCGAGGAACTGATATACGGCCCTCGCAAACTTGCGTGGCCTAATTCCACGGAAATGATGGAAGTTCACATGGAAGGTCATCTGCTTTCCGATCTGAAGAAAGGAAAGAATGAGAAGATTTCGTTACATTGCGTCGACGTCATCGGACTGATAGACGGCAAGTGCATAGGATGCACAAGATGCGTCAAAGTCTGTCCTACTGAAGCGATAGAGATGCACACCTACGGTGAGGATGAAAAGGGAAAGCCGAAGAAGTTCCCGCTGTTCGATCGCCAGAAATGTGTGTGCTGCGAAAGATGTATGGACGTTTGTCCTAAGGATGCAATTGAATTAAAGGAGGTGCTGTGATGGGCATAGTGTCAAGTATCAACTCGGTCATACAAAGCGCGACGGACGGCGTATCAAGCGTTCTGCTGTTCATGCTGAACAACCCGGACGCGATAGCGTTCCTTATCGTATTTGCGATAGCGATCGCATCTGCGGTGTACGTGGTGATATCAGACGAAGTTGTGCACAGCGCGTTCTATCTGGCGCTGACAACGATATGTGTTGCGATAACGTACTTCTTCCTCGAGGCGGAGTATGTGGCCATCGTTCAGCTGATGGTCTATGTCGGAGCAGTTACGGTGCTGTTCGCGTTCAGTATCATGCTTACCCGCAGTAAGATCATGAAGCAGAGAGGTGATGACGATGAATAGGAGCGCTCTGGTGTCAGGTCTGGTGCTGGCGATGGCAATAATGATACTGTTCGCCGTTACCGCATTCTCAAGCGAATGGTTCATGGACATGAACGCAGGAGAGTTCAATCCGATACAGTTCGTGCCGGGACCCGGCGGTCTCGGTCCGGATTCGATAAATATACAGTTGTTCGAGCATTACGGGCCGCTGCTGCTGATATTGGCACTGCTCATGTTCGGTGCGATATTAGGTGGGGTGTACATAGCAAGGGAGGATGAAGAAGATGATTCCGATTGAACTCTTCCTTCTGATGTCGGCGGTGCTGTTCAGCATCGGTCTGGTAGGATTGCTGGTACGTTCGAACAGTATCGTGATACTCATGTGCATAGAGATCATGCTGAACGCAGCGAATCTGAATTTCATTGCGTTCGCGTCGCATGTCGGCGCCCCGTTGGCACAGATATTCGTGATAACGTCGATAACTGTCGCCGCAGCGGAAGTGGGTGTCGGTATTGCGATATTACTGCACGCGTACAAATCAAAGAAGACGACTGACATAAACGATCTGACGTCAATGAGGTGGTAAGATGGAGTTCATACAATTCACTTGGTTAATTCCTCTGATACCTCTGCTGGCGTTCGTTATCGTAGGATTATTCGGAGGCAAGTTCAAGAACGGCCTCGGTTCGGTCGCGATATTATCAGCGATCGCTGCGTTCGTTCTTTCGGCGATAGTCTCATATGAATACTTTACAGGCGACCTGTTCGCTGCCGGTCTTGCATATATTCCGGAACCGATAGAATGGATCGCGTTCGGCACTTACACGTTGAATTTCGGCATCTACGTTGACAGTTTGACATGTGTCATGATGCTGTTCTCGTCGTTCATATCGATGCTGATATTCGTCTACTCGATAGGATACATGGGCGGCGAAGGAAAGAGGAAAAGGAGATATTACGCAGAAATAGCGTTATTCCTTGCCGGAATGCTTGGTCTCATAGTTTCATCGAACTACCTTGAGATGTTCATCTTCTGGGAGATAATGGGTGTTTGTTCATACCTGCTGATAGGATTCTGGTCATTCAAACATCCGGATGGAGATGAAGCATCGGTGAAGGCAGCATCAGCAGCCAAGAAGGCGTTCCTCGTCACTCGTTTAGGTGATGTGTGCTTCATGACGGGATTGTTCGTACTGCTTTGGGCGTTCGGAAGTCTCGATTTCACAGCGATGTTCGACGACCCGGTGGGCAGTCTCGTCAACGGCAACGGAACGACGATAATGATCGGTACGTTACTGTTATTCGGCGGTGTCATCGGTAAGAGCGCACAATTCCCGTTACAGGATTGGCTGCCGGATGCGATGGCAGGTCCGACAACAGTTTCAGCGTTGATACACGCCGCCACAATGGTGAAAGCGGGTGTGTACCTTGTCGCAAGGTCCTATCCGTTATTCGTTCAGAATGCGGAGATGATGCTCATAGTCGCCGTGATAGGCGGCGTGACAGCGTTCATAGCGGCCTCGATGGCATTGAATAATATGAATTTGAAAAGAGTGTTAGCGTACTCAACGATATCACAGCTGGGATACATGATAATGGCATTGGGTGCCGGAGGCTATATGATAGCCACGGAAATGGCCCACGGTGCCGCAGATATTGACGGTGCGGTAGGTTACACGGCCGGTGTGTTCCATATGATGAACCACGCCTTCTTCAAAGCACTGCTGTTCATGTGCGCCGGTTCGGTGATACATGCGGTGGGAACGGAAGATATGAGAAGAATGGGCGGACTCGGAAAGAAAATGAAGATAACATCATGGACGATGCTTATCGGTTGTCTGTCGATAGCAGGATTCCCGTTCTTCAGCGGATTCTGGTCCAAAGATATGATAATGGAGGCGGTAATGGAACCCGCTGTCGCAGGAGCGGCAAGCGTGTTCCTGTTCTTGTTCGTGTTAGCACTGATAACAGCGTTCATGACCGCGTTCTATATGTTTAGGTTGTGGTTCATGACGTTCGCGGGAAAACCGAAGGACGAGAAACTGCATTGTCACGGTGAATCGCCGGTATCAATGACGCTTCCGTTGGTGATACTTTCAGTATTCGCTGCGTTATCAGGATTCCTGATGTTCTTCTGGCTTAACGATATAATAACGTTCAACGTGATCGGCGGTGCCTTCGTCGTAGGAGGTCACGGACACGAAGGAATGGACATACTTCATGAGATATTGTATAACCAGTGGACATATGTGTCGCTTGCGTTGTCGCTGTTCGGAATATTGCTGGCGTATCTGATGTATGCCAAAAAGGCAATAGATCCGGCGCGTCTCAATGCCGGCGGGAACACAAGGATATACAGAGCGCTCACTGCGAGATATTATTTCCCGCAGCTCTATGACGAGATCGCGCTCAGATTGGGATATGATGTTGCAAAAGGTGTTGATTACGCCGACCGCAACCTGATAGACGGAACAGTGAACGGAATATCAAATGCAATGATGGGAAGTTCCGGAATGCTGAGGAAACTGCATTCCGGTCATGTGCAGGACTACGTAGCATACATGGCCGTCGGCGTACTGGCGGTGTTCTTCGTGTTCTACATACTCATAATGACAGGAGGTTTCTGATATGGAATTCTTTGAGATAGACATACCATTCATGCTCCTTCTGCTTGTATTACCGTTAATAGGTACGGCGTTCTGTTCCCTCGTGAAGAGGGATGCGAACCAGGGAGCGATAATGTTCTCCGGTTTCACGCTCGCTGTTGCGCTGGTATACGTTTGCGCGATGTGGACCACTGATTTCACAGAATCATTCAGTACCGGATGGATAGAGACGAAGTACATACTGATAAACTTCGATCTGTACGTTGACGGAATGAGCATGCTGATGATAGTCCTTACAGCATTGCTTGTGTTCTTAGTGTCAATATTCTCCAGTTCGGAGAAGCACAACCCGAGGATGTTCTTCGCCATGCTGATGGCGATGGAAGTAGGTCTTATGGGCGTATACATGGCGCACGACTATTTCCTGTTCTACATATTCTGGGAAATTGTGCTGGTTCCGATGTACTTCCTCATATCAGGATGGGGAGGGCCGAGAAGACACTACGCAGCGATCAAGTTCCTGATATACACGCACGTGGCAAGTTTAGTGATGCTCATCGGCATATTTGTGATGGTCTTCGAGGCCGCAGGCGCATCGGATCAATTGAACTTCACGTTCAGCGCAGTGGCGGCGGCCGCAGGCGGTTTCGACCAGCTGTTCCAAACGGCTGCGTTCGGATTGCTGTTCTTCGGTTTCGCGGTGAAAATGCCTCTGGTACCGTTCCATACATGGCTGCCGGATGCGCACGTCGAAGCGCCCACTGCAGGCAGCGTACTGCTGGCGGGTGTGATGCTTAAGATGGGTTCGTACGGTATCATACGAATATGCCTGGAAGTGCTGCCGCAGGGAGCGGTCGCTTGGCAACCGTTCATGATAGTCGTCGCCATCGTCGCGATAATCTACGGCGCGTACGCATGTATCGCGCAAAAGGACCTGAAGAAAATGGTGGCGTTCTCGTCGATCAGCCATATGGGAATGGTCATGCTTGCCATTGCGACCTTATCCGGAATGGGAATAGGGTTCGCAATATTCCAGATGTTCGCGCACGGTCTCATTACCGCGGTGTTATTCATGGTCTGCGGCATATGCGGTCATAACGCCGGTACAAGAGAGATACCGTTGCTCGGAGGATTGGCAGGAAAGATGCCGATATTCGCGGCATTCATGATGTTCGGATTCTTAGCATCGTTAGGATTACCGGGGTTAGTGGGATTTGTTGCGGAGTTCGGCATAATAATGTCGTTCTTTGAGTACTTATTGTCAATAGACATGATCTGGCCGATAATATTCGCATTGGCAGCGTTACTGCTTACCGCAGGTTATTACCTGTGGGCGATGCAGAGGTCCATATTCGGAAAGGAGACAGATAGGATAGACCTTTCAGATGTTCACGATGTGAACAAAGCAGAAGGCTTCTCGTTAGGCGTACTGTGTGCTCTCATCGCGCTGTTCGGTATAATGCCCAGCATTGTGATGAAGCTGATCGAGGTCGTACCTCTCGTGATAAGCGGGGTGATAGTATGAGTTTCTTAGCTGATATGGATTCTCTCGTAGCATATCTGTTGCCTCTGGCACCGCACCTGATACTTATCATCACGGCACTCATAGTTCCGGCGATCGGCTTTAAGAGCGGAAAGGCGGCAGCGTTCTTCTCGCTCGGTGCCGGTCTGTTCGCAATAGCGGTCACGGCGTACATGATGTACACCGGATACAAGGGTGATTTCGAAGGACTGTACATGTTCAACGATTTCACCGCGCTGATGATAATGCTGTTCCTGGTGGTGTTCTGTTTAGTCGTATTAATGTCGATATCGGACAGCGAAAGAACGAAACATCATGGTGAATACTTTGCGATACTGGCGATAGCGACAGTAGGTATGATGTTAGTGTGCGCAGCGGAAGAGATGATATCTCTGTTCGTTGGTCTGGAATTGGCGAACATAATGTCCTTCGCGCTGGTGGCGTTCAAGAAGAATGACCCGAGATCCGCGGAAGCGGCCGTGAAATACCTGATAACATCAGGACTTTCGACGGCATTGTTCCTGTACGGTATGTCATTGATGTATGGTTTCACCGGAACGATCGTCATAAACGACATCATATACTCGCTTGCGACGCAAGAGATAACATGGGCGTACGCCGTTGCAGTGACAACGCTAATAGCAGGTTCCGCGTTCAAAATATCGTTGATACCGTTCCACGCGTGGGTCCCGGACGTTTACGAGGGGGCACCGACGCCGATAACTACGTTCTTAGCGGTCGGAGCGAAGAAGATGGGATTCATCGTCTTCTTCAAGCTGTTCTTGCTGATGTTCGTCGTCGTCCACTTCCTTTCGGCAGCGGCCGGCGAAGTTGCGGAGATACACCAGCTGCAATGGGTGTTCGCGTTGCTTGCCGCCGGTACAATGACCGTTGGTAATATCGTCGCGATATCGCAAAATAACATCAAACGAATGCTTGCGTATTCCAGTATCGCACAGGGAGGTTACATTCTTATTGTTCTCTCGGTGGGAACGGACTACTCCATGGCCGGAGGTCTCCTGCACATGATAACGCACGTGTTCATGAAAGGCGGTGCGTTCGTTGTTGTCGCTGCTTTGGCGGCGCGCGGTTTGGGCGAAAGTATCGATGATTACAAAGGATTGGCCAAACGGGCGCCGTTAGTGGCATTTGCGATGATGCTGTTCATGTTCTCTCTCGCGGGAATACCGCCTCTGGCGGGATTCTATTCGAAATTTGTACTATTTTCGAGTGCGGTCGAGGGAGGAACGTGGATATGGTTGGTGGCTGTTGCTGTTGTGAACAGTGCGATATCATTGTACTACTACGCAAGGGTAGTAAAAGCAATGTACGTCGACAAAGGTTCAACGACGGAACGGTTCCGCGTGCCGGTAAGTTTCAAGATCGCGCTGGCGGTATGTGCTATCGCAGTGATAGTAATAGGCATCTACCCCGGACCGGTCATGGAACTGTGCGAAATGGCATCGTTCGAATATATCAACGGATTCCTGGAGTGGCTTAAGAGCTCACCGTACGTGTGATGAAAACCCTTTAATTTTCCCTTTATTCATCGTCAGCATCAGCCGTGGCCATCGGGAATGGTTTAAGTACATTGTTTCTTTTAAGAAGGACGATGGAGCACTGGTATACGCCCATAGAGGATGACCTGAAAAAGGTCGATGCGATAATCGACGGCGCACTCACATCGAGGATCCCGGAATTGCAGGAAATGTGCGATCACGTCACATCCTTGAAGGGTAAGAAGATAAGGCCGTCGATATGTGTTCTTGCACATTACGCATGCGGAGGCTCGCAAAAGGAAGAGATACGCAGGCTCGCGTCCGCTTTCGAACTGATACATGTTGCGACGCTCATTCACGACGACATAAACGACAGATCGGAAATAAGAAGAGGCCGCAGAACGGTCCACATGGAATACACAGTACCGAAAGCCGTTATTTTGGGAGATTTCATGTTCGCAATGGGCTTCGGTCTTGCCGGTTCGGCAGATAAAAAAGTGATAGATACGATAGTGAACGCATCGTCGGCAATGGCCGAGAGTGAGTTCATTCAAAAGGAATTCGAACACAGACCCGCGGTCACAGAAAAGGATTATATGAACATCATCCGCGGAAAGACGGCGATGCCGATATTCGCGGGAGCGAGAACGGGCGCGTATCTCGCCGGCGCGGACAACGAGATCATAGACGCGATATCAAGTTTTGCGCTTGACGTCGGTCTTGCATTTCAAATAGTGGACGATGTCCTTGACATAACAGGAGGGAACGCATCCACGGGAAAGAAGGTAGGGATCGACATAGAGGAAGGAAAACCGACATTGCCGGTGATATATGCGATGTCAGATCCGAACAACGGGAAAAAGATAAAGAAGATCTTTGAATCCGAGGATCCGACGGATGCGGAACTTAATGATGTGCTCCTCTTGATAAAACGCACGGACGCACTGGACAAATGCATGAGCAAAGCCGGAGACATAGTGAAGAATGCGATACCGCTGCTCTCATGCCTTAAGGACTCGGAATACAAGAACTCATTGAAAGGTCTTGCCGAATATGTTGTAAGCCGTGACAGGTAATATCCATGGATACGATCAGAACTGATGTTCTTGTTGTCGGTGCCGGTCCCGCAGGAAGTGTAACGGCAAGATACGCAGCATCAAAGGGCGTAAACGTGACCGTCATCGAACGAAGGCCGGAAATAGGTGTGCCGGTAAGGTGCGGCGAATTCATGCCTTCTGACGGCGAATTAAGAGGCATTTTTCCCAATGCGTGCATTGACGATCTTTTCGATATGCCGTCAGACCTTATGGCAAGAAGAACAGAAGCGATACGTTTGACAGACCCTAAAATGAGATCGACGGACATACCTTTCACAGGATACACGACCGACAGAGAAAGATTCGACAGATATCTGGCGTCTCGCGCGGAAGAGGAAGGCGCATCAGTGATAACAAACTGCGCATTCCTGAGGATAGAGAACGGAATTGCGGTAACATCTCACGGTAACATAGAATACAAGGTGATAGTCGGCGCGGACGGTCCGGGCTCCAAAGTATCAAGGAATCTGGGACTGCCCAGACCTGAGAACCCGTATCCCGCCGTCACGGCGCAAGCAAAAGGTAATTTTGAGAATGTAGTGGAAATGTTCTTCGGGGGTATAGCGCCGGGAGCGTACGGATGGATAATACCTAAGAACGGCCAAGCGAACATAGGCATCGGTTTTTCGCCGAAATTCGCGGACGGAACCCTCTCACGATATTTCGACAAATTCGTTGAAACGCACAAATTCGAAGTGATGAACAGGGTGGAAGGAAAATTCGTTCCCAGTAAGGGTCCTGTAAAAAGAACGTTCACCGACAACGGCATGACCGTCGGCGACGCAGCAGGTCACGTGATATCCGTGAACGGAGGAGGAATACCGTTGGCAATGATCGCCGGCAGGATATGCGGTCTCACCGCAGCATCGAAAGTAAAGAACGGAACGTCATTGGAAGAATATCAGAAGGAATGGCATCGAACGATGCTCAGACCTTTGAGAACGGCGGCGAGAGGAAAGATGCTTGCTGACATCTTTGCATTCGGTTCCGACAGAAGGACAGAAATATGTATGAGATTGCTCGGAAAAAGAAGACTGGGTAATTTGATACGATGCAAACGAATTTTCCCATGATCATCGTTTCCTGTGTGCGCTCATCGATGATCCGCATACAGGACAATCGTTCATCTTCTCCTTGTACCAACGGCCGCATCCGTCGCATTTGTAATTCCATTTCTCTATGCGCTTTATTCCTGCCGTTCCCACGGATCGATACTCAATGTTCATCAGCGCACACAAATTCTGTATCGAAAAATCATCCGTAAGAACGATCCCGCCGAGATCTATCGCCAACGCAATAACGGTAATATCCGTATGAGAAAGACGCCCCGCATCACCGCTTTTTGCCGCAACATCCCTTACCTTCTTCAGAGACGCCTGCGTGCATTCCGATACCCGAAGCATATCTCCCCATCTTTCGATGCGCCGATCCTTATATTTTACCAATTCATTGACGACGCCTTCCGGAACGGCAATATCATCATCAGGGAGATCCTCCATGGAGAACAGCGCAGAACTGTCGAGTATCAGCGTCATCATATTCCGATATCGGCCGCGGTATTAATTATTATCCTGAGAAGTATCAGAACCATTTTATCTGATGATACGTTCACATGCCTCATGGAAATAACGGTGGACGATGCGGTAATGGAATTCATTGTCGCAGAAGGCATTGATTACAGGCTTTGCACAACATGCAGCGGACCGGCCCTCGTTCCGACGCTGATAAAGCCGCCGAAGGGTTCCGATATCAAGATACCCGTGAATGAACTTCTTACGCTTTACATATCAAGGGTTCAGTTAGGTTACGTATCACACATAACAATGGACATGGTATACGATCCGGAAAAGATATTCTCATGTCAAGCGTTAAGCGGCATACGGAACATGATCGAGTGAGATCTATTGAATTCTCTTTGCGGAATCTGCAGAATCCTTTACCATTTCGCTGAAATTCATCATTGAACGCAACGTCAACACCTTCGAAGGCTCCGCTTCGGTCATCGGTCTCAAGGGAAGGGCGCCGCAGGGAGATTCCGGCAATATGGACAATTCGTATGTTCCTATCTCTTTCGCGGTCGCTTCTATCTCCAGTTTATCCGATCCTATCAACGGTCTGACAACAGGAAAACCGAGATCGGAGGATTCGGAACGTATGTTCCTCAACGTTTGCGACGCCACTTGTCCCAAGGAATCGCCCATGACGATGCCTGAACAGTTATTTCGTATCGCAAATTCTTTTGCAACATGCATCATCAGTCCTTTGCACAGGACGCACTGATAACTGTTGTCGCAACTCTTCTTAATTATTGATTGATTGCCGCCGTGCGGAGCGGCATACAACGGTACATCTTTTCCCGTGACGGTTCTGAGACGTTCAGCAATTCTTTTTACTTTTTCGATGCATCTGTCGTCAGTATGCGGTCGGTTGTCCATATGCAGCAGGACAACGTCCGCGCCAAGCATCGCCATCCTGTACGCAGCGACAGGAGAATCAATGCCGCCGGAAACCAGTGATACGAGTCTCACATTAAAAGATGACATTTCCGTAGTCGTCCGCTAATTTCCTTGTGTATGAGCGATCGCAATTCTCGCAATATAACTGCGTTTTACCTTTTCTTACGAGTTCCGTTTTGCATTTTGAACATAATGACCTCACTACGCCAAAATGTTCGTCCTTCGTTGCAAGCTGCAGTGACGGTCTTGTACCGATCACGCGCGCCCTTATGCGGTCACCTTTTCTCAATTCTTTGGAAACATCGTCCGTATATCCCGGCGAAATTTTAGAAACATGTATCGTCGCATACGTCTCGCCGCCAATGCCCCTCAGATTTCCGTCGGTCGCAACAACATCCGCAGTTGCCATTGTCGATCTTGTATCAGCGACAATTGCAAAAACAATGTCCCCTTCCTTAAGGATGTTCGGAGGATTCGGAGATATAACACGTGCTGTCATCTCTTCCTGATCCAATTCTAAAATTCCGATCTGTGACGCATAAATAACACCATCTGACGCGAATGTGCCTTCCGACGCAAGATATTCTTCTTCAACGGCAACCTCGTCGCCTGGAAATACTTCTTTTCTGTCCTTCATTGAAATTCACCATAATTCATTTTCATCAATACTTTTATCAAACTCATCTTATCAATAACATGACGATATCAACACTATGTTCCGCTTTGCTGTGGAACGAGAATGTGTGGGGTATATTAAACCTATATGTTTTCCGGAAGCATATCTCTCTGTCGTACGCAGTGATATATTCTTTCAGAAAAGGTTCTGTATTTGCCATATGCATGGAATATATCGTCTCGCCTATATCCATCGCCTTTTCAAGGAATTTGCGATCAGCCCTCTTCTTCTGGCATCCGAACGGAGGGTTCATTACAACAGTGTTCGTAAAATGATCCACATCGTTTATGTCGCACGCCTCGAATTCGATATCAACGTCAAACATGTGAGCATTCGCTTCCGCGGTTTCGATGGCATCCTTTGATACATCATAACCGTGAACGTGTTTCGCACCCAGAAGTTTTGCTCCTATCGCAAGCATCCCCGTGCCGCATCCGAGGTCCGAGACATACGCATCGGCTATGTCACCTTCCGAGTATGCGATGAATAACATATCTGACGCAATTACGGCAGGGGTCATATACTGTTCCAGCGACGGGTCCGGATCTACAAAGTCCTTTACTCCCTGCAACTTTATCTCAAGATCCTTTTTCTTCATCTCGTCACCGTATACAAAAAAAACGGAAATTGTTAAAAAGTTTCCTGATCGCTCAAAGCAGAGCCTTCATTACCCTTGCTGCTCTGGCGTCTATCGTCTCGATGCCTGTGACCTTGCTTGCATATTCCGTCAGGCAGTTGATATCGTCCCTTTCGATGCAGCAAAGTTTGAATTTCCTCGTTCCTGCCATAAGTTGCTTCAATCCCTCGCCAATGCGGTCATGCCAATATGTGTACAGTCCGACAGCACCCCACGGTATATCGGTTCCCAGTTTCGCGTCCGGTCTTAAGTTCTTTACAGCGCTGCTTGAGATGAAGAACTGTTCCGGCTTGTTGCCGTACTGTTCCGCAAATGATGAAGGTAATTTACCGCTTTCCGCAAGTTTAACGAAGTGATTACTTTTCTGAACCGCGAGAATAGGAGTTCTTGCCATTGCTATCGACTTGACGATGGGACCGTCGCCGATATCGGACATCGCCATTGCTTTATACATCTGCGTCTCATTGGTAAATCCTCCGGCGAACGAGATATCGGGAATAAATCTTTTTTGCTTTTTCAATATTCTGGCACATTCGATGACTTCTGCGCATAAGTGTACTGTCGGGGTGCTCATCTCATTCATCATCGGCACAGGCGACATCCCTGTCCCTCCGCCGGCGCCGTCAAATGTTAACAGATCTATCTTCGCTTCGGATGCGTATTTCATGGTGAACGCAACAACTTCCGGTCTGTATGCGCCCGTTTTCAAAAAGACGTTCTTTGCGCCTTTGCCTCTTAATTTATCAACGTCCTCGAGGAACGAAGTTCCGTCAGGGAATCCGACGCGGCTGTGCCTTTCGAATGTTTTGAACAGACCTGCTTTGAAAGCCTCCTGAACATCCTTGTCCTCGGGATCCGGAAGGACGAGGTATCC
>WQXR01000006.1 GCA_009784745.1 Methanomassiliicoccaceae archaeon
CGAACGATGTATTCATCAAGGAAACATACATGCTCACGGAGATGCTTGAACTGGCTGTGAATGTCAATACACAGAATGATCTGGAATTTGCGAAGAAAATGGCAGAATATCAGATATCCAACAATTTTCTGTAAATGCTGTGAACACGGTCAAGAAGATCAGCGCATGTTATATTTCCGGCGCTCTGAACTATCGCGGCAACGGATGAACCGCCGCATCCTACTCCCTCTTTGATATAACCCCATTCGTATGCCTGAAGACCTTCATACGGACTCTCTGAATAATCCATGTTCACATATGCTATCGGAATATCAGGATGAACGGAATCGACTATTCTTCTCATATCAGAATTAGGATCGTTCACAAGCCATCTGGTCGTCCCTTGTATCATGTTGTTCAGTACGCTCTTGTCCAAAGCAACTGTAGCGGCCATGACCGCTGCCATTTGTGTTCCTCCGCCGACTATAACGGGAACATTCTTTGCTGCACCTATCAAAATACCGACATTCGCAGGCATCATCGGATCTCCGACGCATTCTATCGCTTTCAGCGGATCCTTAGCAAGATCGCCTATTTTGATGCCCGCGGCCGCAAGTGCATCATTCACTATCTTTGTTTTCAGTTCCTTCGGATTATTGGGCGAACTGCTGCTTACCAAGTTCTCTTTCAGGACGCCCATTGCCATGAGGACAGCTAACGCAGTTGTCGTTCCTCCGGCGCAGCTTTCACTTATTACAACGAAGTCACAGGTCTTTGAAAGCATCTCACCTAATATCTTGCCCATTTTGAAACATTCCTGGACATTGCTTACTGCTTTTCCTGAAAGTATGGATCCGCCGCATGTTCCGCCCACTTCGAAGCACGGGATATTCGGTTTTATTTTCGTTCCGCCGTTGACTATATACAAAGGCATGTTCGATAACTGTAACGCAGCCATTGTGAGCGTCGCGGGCGTCGGTATGCCGCCCGGGTTTATAGGGATGCCCTTCATGCAAACGGTTTTGCCGAGAACAAGCATCTCCGCATCCGCAGCAGGCGTGAATAATGTAAGATCGGGAGTATCGCCGGCGTCAGATACACCGGGTATGGTGGATGTCATTGTGTTTCCCACGGTGCACGTGAAAACACCTTTCTTTCCCCATATCCTTGACAATATCTCTTTTGCTTTGTCTGTATTTCCGCATACGCTTATTGACGGCGGTAATTCAAGATCGCTCATTGACGGGTCAATCACAACGTATGATATAATGTTCACTGATTCACCGGGTCATTGCACGATTATGCACGCATCCTTTTGCAGACATTTATGTGGACATTTATGTGGACATTTATGTGGACATTTATGTGGACATTTATGTGGACACCCTTCAGCGGGTTAGTTAGTTGGTCCGGTATTCGGTTCCCATGCGCCTTTTCTGTGGTTGCCTGCTCTGCGGATCAGATTCATTTCTCTGAGCTTATCAGTAGATCTCCTAACGGTCTTCACAGAGGATCCGATGGAAGTAGCCATATCTTCAGCGGTTGTATATTTTCCTCTGACTATTGCTCTATATATCTCGATATCAGAAGACGTGAGCCCGTCGGGTTCTGCAGGCATTTGAATAACATTTCCATCATATGGCCAAGATCCTGATCTGAAGATCACCCTTATGCCATCTTCTTCAATGTGAAATTCTGGATCAGGATTGCCGTTCTTTCTGCATTCTTCACGCATTGTCTCTATTCCGACCCCCCATCGCTCTATGAGATCCGCGCAGTAGAAAACATTCGCCATGTTTTTATTCGGAGAATCAGAGTCATGTTTTTGCAATAAGTCATCCACATTCCATCCGTCCGGCAGATGCCCAGGGTTGTAGATCTCGATCCTGTCCTCATAAACACGCACCGTTATCTCTCCGTCTTGATAATATTCGCGGTGTATAACCGCATTTAGTAATGCTTCTCTGAGCGCTTTTGGCGGATATCTGTATTTCATCACCCTATAAACCCCCTCAACATCGTATCTGGGTTGCACATATCTCAGATGAAGCATCTTCGATGCAGCTTCGGGCATTCTTATTATAGGACCATCGATCACGTCATCCATAAGGGGCATTCCTCCTTTGTTTGAGAAGAGACCTATCTTTATGACAGCATCCAAACATATTGATCTCGGATCTTTGTGGAAAAGGAGTGCTCCCCCTATGGTGATGCTATTCTCATCCATAAGTTTCAATTTTCTTAATGTCTCTTCCAGTGTATCCTCAGAAGACCCTTTAGGTATGCGTCCGCAATCCTCTCCACGTTTGATGAATTCTTTGACAGCATCAACAGAAATATCGTCTAGTTTTACTTTTTCAGCGATCTCGTCCGTGTATATTATACCGAGGTCTTTCATCAAGAGTCTTTTCAGTTTTCTCCCTCTGACCTCTCGCGTAGTAGATCCGGATCGCGAGTAGAACTTTTGATCGAATGAGGGATAATGATCTTGCTTTTCGACTATTATCTCTATACATTCCTTTCCGTCAAGTAGCATCAGATTTACAATAGGAACGAAATCCAATTTATTGTGAACCAGGTCGGATATCATTTTCAGCAGATGTTTGGCATCCGGAACACCGACGATCGTTCCGTTATCTGACCTCCCGATGATCATTCTCCCGCCGTTCCCGCCTGCGAATGCTGATAATGTGGCAAGATTTTCAGACCTCCACGATTCCTTCCATTCTTCATCCTGAGATTCTCTTCTGAGTATGTTGAATTCTGCGATGTTATCAAAGTTCATTTCCGAGTATGTTTCAACAGGCATGCGCATAATTTTTTCAAATCTTTTATCAACGAGTTCGGTAGCTTTCATTATCCCTTTCTTTGAAAGGTACACCTGCAGTCCCATCCTTATAACGTCTGCATTCCCTATCATTTCTTCTAACAATATTTCATCGAAAGGTTCAGACAGTATTGCAGTATTCCTCCCGAACGCCCCTTCATCGAACATCTGTAAAAGGTATTTTTCGATGCCTGAGAACTCCGTTTCCGTTTCTCGAGTTATAGTTATCTTCGCTTTACCCGTTCCATCTTCTTTGACGAATTTTGGAATGTTCGTATGTACATACTCTATCATTGTGAGATAGTTACTGACGGTCATATAATGCATGTTTGTTTCTTTCACAAGTTCTGCGACCGAGTATTCATCACCGTTCCTGCCGTTTTTCAACACATTTGCGATTCTGAATATCACATCCTGAGGGCTTCTACGCATGATGCTCCATGGCGATGCAGATATTTAGTACATTACGGTCCAACTCGTATTAATGAGTCATTTTAACTCATTATAATGAAAAATATGTAAAAAAGAGCGAAAACTTTTTGATACAGTTCCATTTTCGCGCCGCCATGGAAAAAGAACAACATGAGATAACAGCCCCGTATGCAGACAGACTGATGCCTCCTGATGGAGGGCAAGATACATTAGCCGTAGATGAAACGACAAAAGAGGTGATACATACAATTTTCGAAGAATTACAGTCACTCGAGATATGCGGTCATGATGAGATGCGGAAATTCTGGTTCACGGTTCCGCGAGGCACGATAGAGGATTTCGGCGATTATGATGAATATCTGGAATGTGAAGAAGTTTCGAACCATAAAGAATTCGAGGAGCTTTGGTTATATCATTATCCCAAGCCTGTGAAATGGTACGAATTCACCGCCGTTCACTGGAACGGATGGTATTCGATACTTGTCAACCGCGAACTCGTCCTTCAGATACAAGGGGAAGAAAGGAAGAAAGAATATCCTGAGGATAGGAGCAGGCTTGCTAAATGGTTGCTGTCCGTCGTGAATGAGGTGATCGCCTCTGTTAGAAACGGCACATATAATGACCCCGTTAGGGCGAATCTGCCGTATGAAAGAAGAAGGGGTAAGATACTTCGGAAAGATTATTGGCAGATATTCCCTGAAGAGAAAGAGTGGCATTTGAAGGAAATATCACAGCAAGAGATAGATCGTTTCGTGCTACAGATGGAGTCACAGTCTGATGATTCCCCCAAAGGGCGTTTGAAAGAGATGACGGCAGGAAAATTCTTCGATTGTTGCCGTTTGGGATATGAGGCAAATAATTACAAAGGAACGGACGAACTTTCCGCAAAGGAACTATATCAAAAACATGGATATGATTTTAACAGTGACCTGCTGGACCTGAATCCGGATTCTGCCAAGGAATTCTGTGACATGGTCAAAAGTCGTCAATATAACGGACATCCATGGAGGGTTTGTAGCGGTGGA
The DNA here is from genome assembly GCA_009784745.1 of Methanomassiliicoccaceae archaeon. Lineage (GTDB taxonomy): Archaea > Thermoplasmatota > Thermoplasmata > Methanomassiliicoccales > Methanomethylophilaceae > Methanomicula. Next base: position 4,264 of record WQXR01000006.1, read on the forward strand.
AGTTCTACAAGTATCAGCATATACCCCGCGAATGACGAGAAAGGTTGGTATCTTTCACTTTCCGGATCATGTCGAGGTCGTTCGGTCGAGACAATCAAATTTTATTTGGCATTAACGGATGCAGGAATACCAGTGTATCTGAATGACGGCAAAGAACTTGCCAATATGATAACAGGACGCGATCACATAGGTATCGTACCGGAGGGGATATTTCCGCGTTACTGCAGTTCGTGGTTCCCGAAAGAGCCGATAATAGATTACATGAATCTGCGCCGAGAGAGGGCTGAAGAGATCATTGCGGCAACATACTGGTATCCATTGGGTGAAGTGCGGATGATCCAGGATGAGGATATTAAGAGGTGTGCAGAATGAGAACCCCGAAGATATATCTCGAAACATCTGCACTTAATTTCGCCTTTGCAGAGGATTCTCCTGAGAAGAAAGCGGACACGTTAAAGTTGTTTGAAGAGATAAAATGTGGAAAATATCTCCCTTTTACATCAGATTACGTGAAGGATGAGATTGACAATGCACCATATGACAAAAAAGACAAGATGTACAGACTTATTCTCGAATATGATATAGAGCGCCTTCAAAAGACCGACGAGATAAAAGAACTGGCCGAAGAATATGTGAGAGAAGGGATAATACCGAGAAAACATATGATGGACGCTTTACACATAGCAGCGGCAACAGTAAACGATCTCGATATGATCGTAAGTTGGAATTTTCAGCACATTGTGAAACGAAAGACGATCATTATGACAGGATCGATCAATCTGCGGAATGGTTATAAAAAAGTAGAGATATACTCTCCGACAGAGGTGATAGAAGATGTCTGAACCGAGAGCGATGCGCGAGATACATGAGATACGCGAGAAGATATACGAGGAAACGAAAGATCTGTCACCGGAAGAACTTTCTGAGTACTGGGCATGTAAGGACAGGGAGTCGGAAGAATCACTGCGGAAGATGGGATATAAATGGATCCCATCGGAGACAACACCTGGATGTACACGTCTGATCCGTATCGAATAATAATTGGTTCTATCTCAGATCATGATCCTTGGTACCACATCTTTCAGGGGAACATCTTCCCCGTTCTTAATTGAAGTTGAGAATGACGTCCAGAACGGAACGCGTACGGGAAGGTGTTCGCCTGTGATCGACGAGGTTCCGTGATCCACGAAATAAACAATGCGTTCGGTGTTTGAAAAATATTTTTCCATCATTTTGTCTATGTGTTCTAATATCCTCACTTTCTTTTTCGGATCCTTCTGATGGCTGTACTCATCCACCTCATCCATATGCAAAAGAACGTTAGAATTTTCAAGATCTTTCAACGCGATCGGAAATCTTTCGTCTATATCTTTTACAAGTTTGTATCTTTGTCCGAGGGAAGCGCATACACCTAACGCCGTCGGACTGTCTGAGATCGCCGTCAGATCTCTGATGCAAGGATATATCTCCTTCTGTGTGCTGAACCGTCCGCATCCCCACGGATATACTGTCAATCCGTCCATTTCTTTTGCTACACGGCATACAAGTTCTCCGAGAACGCCTTGTACCTTCTTGTACGGAGCAGGCACAGGAGGTGACGGAAGATCAGGTATATCATCGCATTCCATTGTTAATATTGCTCTTCCGTTAAGGAAGAATTCTATCTCCGGCTTCCGATCGCCAAGTATATCAAGATTTTTCAGGACGCATTCCGTCAACGAAAGATGGAGTTTCTCCATGTTGTACGCCCATTCTATAATTCCGTTGCGAATGAACGCCGGACTTAATCTGTATGCTGTTCTCTTATCATCAAGATGCATATCCAATCCCAATGCTTCGATCACCGCTCTTTTCAGTTCGGGAGGATGACCGGTAAGGAATTCATTCAGAAAAAGGTGCGTATATTCCTTTCCCGTTGTGTATCCTTTCATTTTCGTGACGGAATCGAAGAAAGGCATCTCCGCAACGTCCAGCGGCCTTTTTCCGTTGAATTCCGGAATGTTATGATCCTCAGCACCGTCAAGCAGAACGAATAAAGTGTTCATGATATCCTCCTTAACGCAACGACAGCCTGTCCCACGGATATTCCGCCGTCGCCGTTCGGTATAAGGGAATGGTGCATCACATCCATTCCCCTTTTCTTTGCCTCATCGTCTATCATCTCACATATCGGCCTGTTGTACGAGACGCCGCCGGTGACCCCTATGCAATTCAGACCTTTTGAAACAGCGGTATCGCATGCAACGTTCATCATATTGTTAACAACAGTTCTGACAACGGAATACGCAATATCCTCCTTCTTTTCTTTTTTATTGAAAAGGGTGAAAAGGGGTGCCGTTAATATCTCGGTGCCGTTCATTTCTGTTTCATATCCTTTGATCATTCTTCCGCGTGCGAGTAAAGGTTCCATCTTCATCGCAGGTTCGCCGTCATACGTCCTTTCTTTACATACATCCAATGAGAACGCCAGCGTATCCAGTAAACGTCCGAACGATGATGTTCTTACGCTTTTATTCATCATTTTGTTAAGAACGGCGGTACTTTCGTCGTCAAAGAGTTTTGATCCGGTTCCGTTAATATTGTCGACTGCGAACTTCAGACGCCTGAGATCATATAACGCCTTTTCCGAACCCAGGAGGGGGATATACTGGAGATGCGCAATTCTTTTGTATGTTTCCGGAGAAGCGTACATCACTTCTCCGCCCCACGCATTCCCGTCATCGCCGTATCCCGTACCGTCCAATGCAAGTATCACACCCTCTTTTTGTTCATTCTCGGTCAGCAGCGAAACACAATGCGCCCAATGGTGTTGGACTTCGATCATTTCAGCATTTGTTTCTTCGCATATTCTTTTTGCATATCTGCGGTTGCCGTATCCAGGATGAAGATCAACAGCCACGGCATCGGGAACGGAATCTAACATTTTCATCAGTGATCTCGTTGCCTCTTCCAAATAATCGGCAACACCTTCGGAATCATGATCTCCTATGTACTGGGTCTGTTGTATCTTGTTATTGCATGCGACCGATGCGACAATGTTTTCCTGTGCTCCCAACGCAAGCACATTTCCTTTGTATTCAGTGTGTATGTGCGACGGAGTATATCCTCTCGATCTGCGGATGAATGATGTATGTTCTTTGTAAATGCGCAGAACGGTGTCGTCCGCACGGTTGATTATCTTCTGATCATGAAGCAGATATGCATCCGCATTCATTTTTTTAATTTCACTATCATTCAATATCATCGGCTCGCCAGGAATGTTGGCGGAGGTCATTATCACCGCATCCGTTCTCATTGCATCAAAAAGGACATGATGCGCTCCCGCATACGGTAAAAAGATTCCGATGTTGTCAAGTCCAGGTGATATCTGTTCCGTGATGTCATTCACTTTCTTTTTCACAAGTACGATAGGTCTGTAGCGTGATGTCATCTCCGATAGTTCGCATTCAGTAGGTTCCGCATATCTGAGAACGGAATCTTTATCTCTGATCATCACCGCGAACGGTTTTTGAGAACGGCCGTACCATTCCCTCACATTCTTTACGTTATCCGCACGGGAGCATATGTGCATCCCGCCGATGCCTTTTATTATCCCTATCTTACCGGAATCAATTATTCTGCCGAACTCTTTTATCGCATCTCCTCTGATGATATTTCCTGAATTATCGTAAAGCGAATACTTCGGGCCACAATCATTACAGCATATCGTCTGGTGGTGGAACCGTCTGTCATTCGGTGAAGAATACTCTTTTGAACATTCATCACACATCGGAAAATCATTCATTGCGGTATTCGGTCTGTCATAAGGAAGCGAAGACATTAACGTAAATCGTGCACCGCATTCTGTGCATGTGGTGAACGGATATCCTTTCCTTCTTCCGTTCTTCATCTCTGAAAGGCATTTATCGCATATCGCAGTATCAGACGGGATGCTCACGCTCGTTCCGCGTTCCTTTGACGGAATTATGAAGAAACCTTTTTCTCCCTCATATTCAGAATCTTCGACAATAATGTCACTTACCATTGACAGAGAAGGAAGGCGTGCGTACAGCGAATTCAGCAACGGTTCGCCGTTATCGACGTTGATAACAACATCAGCACCGTCATTCCATACGCATCCGTTCAATCCGAAGGATGTTGCCCTCCGATATATCATCGGTCTGAAACCGACGCCTTGAACTATCCCTTTGATGATGATACGCATTACCGTCGGATGGATGTCTTTGTTTATTGTTTTTTGGCGTATGAATGAATCATTTTTTTAACGATGTATGCATACGGGTACAGAAGGGTGGCAGGATGAACGAGATTCGAAACGGTCTGTTGTATTCAAGTTCGCACGAATGGGTCCAAAAACAAGGTGATGATACTGTCGTTGTCGGCATTACCGATCATGCTCAGCATGAGGTCGGCGAGGTTGTTTTCGTCGAAGTTCCGGAAGAAGGTAAGGAATTGAACGCAGGCGACGAATTAGGTGCGTTGGAAAGTGTGAAGACCGTTGAGATGATCACGTCGCCGGTATCGGGAAAAGTGATAAGATCCAACGCAGAGCTCGGAGATTTTCCGGATATTGTGAACTCGTCACCGTACGACGACGGGTGGATCGCAGTGATACGGTTAAAGGACGTATCCGAATTGGGAAAACTGATGGATGCCGAAGCGTACGGAAAGTTCATCGGTTAAGCGCCGGCATCCTTCGGAGCGTCTGCGCATCCGCATTTTCTTTTCTTCTCTATTTGCGGCAAACCAATTTCCAAAAGTTTCGTTATTTTGGATAAACATTCGCTCATTGTCCTGAGCACCATCTGAATGTCGACGGGTTCATCTTTCCATACGTCGTAATCAGTAACGGTCGCAAGGCTGCAGTAGCACATTCCCATCTCACGTGCCAATTGACATTCGGGGACGAGCGTCATTCCGATGATGTCGGCAAAATTCCTGAACATGTTGCTTTCCGCTTTTGTGGAGAATCTCGGTCCCTCGATGCATATGTACGTTCCTTTCTTATGATATCTTATCTTAAGTTCTTCCGCAGCATCGGAAAATATATGTGCCAGATCTGTGCAGAAAGGATCTGCAATGCTTATGTGTACTGTCTTTTTGTCAAAGAATGTATAATCCCTTTTCTTCGTGAGGTCGATGAACTGATCAACGATCACAAGATCTCCGGGTCTGTATTCCTCTTTCAGCGAACCCACTGCGCATGGTGAGATGATGACCTCAACACCGAGATCCTTTAACGCTTGTATGTTCGCTCTGTACGGTACCGACGACGGCGGAAAACGGTGGTCTTTTCCATGTCTTGGTATGAATGCGACCTCAACGCCGGCTATCTTTCCTATGAGTATCTCATCTGACGGTTTTCCGTATCTTGTGTCGGGATATACTTTTTTTATCGTTTCGAACGTATTCGGATCGTATATCCCCGAACCGCCTATTATGCCTATTCTGACCATGGATGCTCATGTGTACGGAAATATAAAACCGTGGTGTTCATCATTGAAATTCGATGATCTGATTTTTCTCGGGAGCACAGAAAAGTTTCCATATAGAAAGTTATACAAATCCCATAGAAAAAGTTATACAAATCCCATAGAAAAAGTTATACAAATCCCATAAAAAATAATACACTGGATATATGCTGAGAAAGACAAGGGAAATTGACACGATCGATGCGATGGTATTTTACAATTTTTTTATCGCATCGAACGGCGTTTTTGTAATTGCGGTCTTTGCTTCCTTTTCCGTCATTCCGGCACCGGCCGCAACTTTCATTGCAGTTGCTTCGTCCATCAGGTCGTTGGGTCCGTGGCAATCCGAGTTGACGACCATTTTTGCACCGATATTGCGTGCAACATTGACTACGTGACCGTTAGTGATGTTATGATATGCCCTTCCCGTGATCTCTATCAATATCCCGTTATCGGCGGCCTTCTGCATAACATCATCAGTTATCAGCCCAGGGTGCGCCAGAACGTTCACGTCGGGAATGTTCGCGGCCGCAAGATTCGTTCCGCTGATGACCGGTTCGCTTAACGTCTCACCATGGACGACTATCCATTGCGCCCCGAGTTCTTTTGCCGTTCTGATAACTTTGGCTATTTGTTTAGGAGGCACGTGCGTTATCTCAACGCCTGGTATCACTCTTATATAATCTTCATTCAGTTCGACCGCTTTCACTATTGCCGGAACTACGATATTCACGTTCGTCATATCAACGTGATCGGTTATCGCAATTGCGTCATGACCTGTGACCATCGCTCTCCTTACAAGTTCCGACGGTGTCAACTCACCGTCGCTGAGTATGCTGTGTGTGTGAAGATCTATCCTCATTTCATCCTCTCCGAAAGTTTCTCAAAGACCTTTTCCATCGGTAATCCTGTCTTTTCTATCGCTACCATTGCGTGATATATGAGATCGGCAAGTTCCCACGCCATCTCTTCTTGGCTGCCGTCCTTTACCGAAAGCACGAACTCGCCTGCCTCTTCAACTATCTTTTTGCACATTTTATTCTCGTCATCGAATAATTTACATGTGTAACTGTCCGGCGACGGATCTTTTTTGCGATGCTGTATTATTCTCTTCAGTACAGGTATCACGGCGCTCGTTCTGTCTGTATCTCCGAATATCGTCTCATTGAAACATGTTGCGCTTCCCGTATGACATGCGACGCCGGTCTGCTCAACGCGAACCAACAGCGTATCGGAATCGCAATCGGTCTGCATTGATATTATCTTTTGAAAATGACCGGATTCCTCTCCCTTTTTCCATAATCTTTTCCTGCTTCTTGACCAGAAGTGAGTGTATCCCGTATCTTTCATCAGTTTTACTGCATCCTCATTGGCCCATGCGACCATGAGCACCTCACTTGTGACGCTGTCCTGTACCACGACCGTTATCAATCCGTTCTCATCGAATCTCATCGGACATTCACTCCTCTGGTGCGCAGATATTCTTTTACGTCCCTGACACTGTGATCGTTGAAATGGAATATCGAAGCGGCCAGCGCCGACGATGCTTTCGTTCTTGTAAGAACTTCGTATATGTGCTCAACGGATCCGCATCCTCCGGATGCGGTCACCGGTATCTTGACGGCATCGGCCACCGCGGCGGTCATTGCTATATCGTATCCTTTCTTTTCGCCGTCAGCATCTATTGACGTGAGCAGTATCTCGCCTGCTCCGAGGGCTTCCATCTTCACTGCCCATTCTATCGCATCGATACCGGATGACCGTGTTCCGCCGTGCGTGTATACGACCCACTTTCCTCTTTCTCTTTTTGCGTCTATCGCAATTATCAATCTTTTGTTGCCAAAGGCATCTGCACATTCCTTTACGATGTTTGGATCTCTCACTGCAGCGGAATTGATGGACACTTTGCTCGCGCCGGCGTTAAGTACCTCATTCATATCGTCCATCGAACGGATGCCTCCGCCGACCGCTAACGGAACAGTTATGACGGAAGCAGTTTCGGAGACCGTTTTCAGCATTGTCTGTCTTCCTTCCAGTGTTGCCGATATATCAAGGAATGCTATCTCGTCCGCGCCATCCTTTTCATATTTTGCGGCAAGTTCCGGCGGATCCCCGACATCCCTCATGCCTTGGAATTTTATTCCTTTGACCACTTTTCCGTCCTTCATGTCAAGGCACGGTATTATTTTCTTTATGCTCACTTTAAACACCCTTCACTGAAGCCTTATCCTTAGTGCTGAGTTCCGCATCCCTTTTCCTGAAAGCCTCTTTCATCGCCTTTCCCAACGCTTTGAACGATGCCTCAACGATGTGATGGTCATCGAACCCTCTTATCACCAGTATATGTAATGTCATTCCGGATGACATGGCGAAACTTCTGAAGAAATGATGATACAACGCATCAGGACAGTCTATTTCCGCGTACGGTCTGTCAACGAGATCCAGTGAGACGGTCACCATCGCATCGTCCATGACCACCGTTTTAGTGGCCATCCTTTCTATAGGTCCGTTACCGACAGCATTTTTGAATGCCGTTCCCAGTGTTATTCCGGCATCCTCTACAAGGTGGTGGTCATCGTTACCGACAGCGTCCATTTTGATGTCGGCGGATGAATATCGCGAAAGCGTCTCGACCATATGTTTCAGGAACGTGTTGTCACATTTGACATCATATTTTCCGTTCCCGTCAATATTCACTTTCACGGAGATCTCTGTTTCTTTCGTCTTGCGCTCTATTCCCGATGCCCTTCCTTTCATGGATATCGCATCGTAATCGAACAGTTCGTATAAGAACTGTTTTATTGTGCGCGCACAGGAATGCTGTTACAGGTTCTTTCTCGGGCATTCGCCGCACGTGATCGTTGCGTCCTCGTCAGTGTAGTCGGGTATGATCAGTTCTTTTGCATAATTGCACAAACGGCACAACTCTTCGGTAACGGTGCTTTTCTCTGTTGCTATCAGTCTTGCGGAGGCGTATATCTCTTTCATGAACGAACCGTATCTTTCGTTGTCCTTCAGCAATCTGCTGTTGCCCCTCATTCCGTGCGTATATTGCGATATCGCCGTTCCCGAGACCTCGAACATCTTGGCCACGGCCGCTTTGGTGTAATTATGTTCGTTCACAAGTTCAATTGACAATTCTTTTCTGATTATCGGCAGAACGTCTACGACGATGGTCTCGCAGGGGAATCTCATGGATGCACGAATACTGTTTTAGTATTTAAATTGATATCTTTTAGATATTAGATATCCATGGACTACTCCATTTCCACGGCTCCATGATCCCTGTGTATATCGAAACACCGACAACGGCTGCGACAGCGCCCGCCGATCTGAGTTTTTTTACGTCATCGTATGATGATATTCCGCCGGACGCGATCACCGGATGGGGGCATCCGGATATGAACGATCTCGCCTGTTCCTCGTCTATCCCTTTTCCGAGGCCTTCCACATCAACGTTCGTATTGAGAACACCTGCCAAAGGAATATCTTTAATGATACGGAACATCTCCTTCACTGTCATCTGGGCTGAATCCTGCCAACCCTTTACCGCTATCCTTCCGTTCTTGGTGTCAAGCGCCAGTATGAGTTTTTTCGGGAACAATGATGCCATTTCTCTTAGCCAATCATTATCTTTGATCGCTCTTGTTCCGACGATGACGCCGGACGCACCCCCGTCAAGCAATTCTTTTATTGTCCGCTCATCTTTGATGCCGCCGCCCACTTCCGTCGGAACATTATATTTCTTTATGATCTCTTTAATGACGGAGATATTATTCTCTTTTCCGAAAGCACCGTCAAGATCGATGATGTGCAACGCCTTTGCTCCTTTGGATATCCACATCCCGGCCGCTTCCACGGGATCGGGCATAGTTATCTTCTCCGTCCCGGGAACGCCGCCGACCAGTTGCACCACCTTCTTATCAAGAATGTCAACCGCCGGTATTATCATCATTGATATCACTTTTTTGAATTCTCGGAGATGACCTCTTCCGCTTTCTTCAGAAGGATGTTGTTCAGTTCTTCCGAACCTATCGTTGTTCTGACACAGTTCTCTGTTCGTCTTTTCGAACCGAAATCGCGTATCAGCACCCCTTTTTCCTTCAATCCGTCCGTAAATACGGAATGATCGATCGGCGATATCATCAGTATGAAGTTCGCATCCGACGGATACGGTTCAAATCCAAGTTTTTTCAGTCCGTTCGCCAATGATCCGCGGTTCCTGTTCACAAGATCGACGCTTCTCTTTATGAAATCCTGATCCTTCACGGCGGCTATGGCCGCGCCTTCGCTTATGGTGTTCAGCGAATACGGTATCTTTACGCAGTTCATCATATCCGCTATGTTCTTATTGGATATGCTGTAACCTACCCGTAATCCGGCCATCGCATATGCTTTGGAGAATGTTCTCATCACTATCAGATTGTCAAATTCATTCACCTTAGGGATCATCGACGTTCCTGCATATTCTCCGTACGCCTCGTCAACGATCACAGGTCCTTTGGATCTTTCCAGTATCTCTTCCACATCCTTACTTTTGAAGAGATTTCCGGTCGGATTGTTCGGCGACGGCATTATTATCATCTTTGCTTTGGGTTTGAGCATCGCATCAACATCCAGTTGAAAATCGTCTGTAAGATCGACCGCGTACGCATCTCCGCCGTTCACGTTCGCAAAGTAATCATAAAGTGAATATGACGGCACGGGAACGATAGTTCCGTCGTTCCATTCCGTGAACGTTTTGAACGCTATGTCCAGAACTTCATCTGAACCGGAACCGACGACGAAGTTCTCTCTTTCCAGTCCGTACAGCGAAGCGAGTTCGTCCCTCAGGCGATCGGAATATGTGTTCGGATAATCGTTCGCATCTATCTTGCATGAACGTATGAACTTCTCCGCCGCGGGATTGGAGCCGAGAACGTTGGTATTGGTATCCATCCGCAAAGCGTTCCCCACGTCAGGATTGTAATATCTGCGGAGGTGTTTCGCGGTGCTCCTCATCCACTCTCTTGACATACTCACGGCACCAACCTGTCCGCCGGTATTATCAGGATACCGGTGGCCCCCATTTTCTTCAATTCATTCACTGAATCATAAACTTCTTTTTTATCGATAACAACATGAACAGCGACCATATCATCGCGTCCGGCGATGTTCAGGACCGTGGGTCCTGCAACGCCGGGGAACATTTTCTGTACGCTCGGAAGTTTTGCTCTCGGAACGTTCGCCATAAGATATTTCTTATTTTCGCCGACGATGACGCTTCGTATGGAATCGACTATGCCGAGAACGGCATCCTTCTTCTTTTTCACTGCGTTCCTGTTACCGACGACGATCGCTTGTGATGCCATTATATCAGATATCACCGTCAGTCTGTTCGTCTTGAGCGTGGAACCGCTTGATACAAGGTCCACTATTATATCTGAAACTCCGAGATACGGCATTATTTCCGCTGCACCGGAAACTTTGACGATGTTCACCTTCTTCTTCGCGGAATCAAAGAACTTTTTCGTCAGACCGGGGAAAGATGTGGCAACTTTGCACCCGTCCTTTATGTCGTTCACGCTCTTTATTCCGGACGATTCGGGCGCTGCGACACACAAACGGCAGTGTCCGAAATCCAGTTCCAAAAGTGATTCAACATCCTCTCCGGATTCCGCTACCTGATCCATTCCTGTTATGCCGATGTCTATCGCACCGCTCGAAACGAATTCGGGGATGTCCTGAGCGCGCACAAAAATAACTTCAATATCCTGATTACGTACGCTGACGTACAAACGCCTTCCCCATTCCTCCCCGAGGTCCAATCCCGACATCATGAGCAGTTCCACTGCCCTCTCGTTCAGCCTTCCTTTGTTCGGGACCGCCAATTTCAGTGTCATATTATCCTCTCTTTATCAACCCATAACAAGAAAAGGATAAAAAGTTGCCGAAACGAAGACCGCGGAACTTAACGTTCCCGCTACTCACATGTGACCGTCAAACCGGCAGGGTTCATGAGTTATCATAAAACAATTTCGTGATGATGTGATCGTTCGTTCCGCAACTGACAAGTTCGGGAACGTCGCCGCACATCCCCAGCATCCCATCGCAATATGCCAGACATCCGGTTATTCCTTCAATTTTACAAATAGTTTCCAAGTGTTCTTCCATATTGTCACGGCCGCTGATCATGTTACCCAACGCCGTTGCGCACGCATCTGCCAATGAGACGTCGTTTGATATTACCGTTGATATGTCGCTTCTTCCGAACGATACCGACGGCCCTATCGACGCCGATGAGGAACAAATGCCAATTATCTCGCATGTCGGAGGTATCTTCAACGACAATTGTTCACCGTTCACGTTCGCATACATCCCTATCCGGACATCGCGGTCACATATCAGTGCGATGTCACCGCCGTTATCAACTATCGCATATTCTGCGCCATTGTCCTTCATCTTCTGTACAGCATATTCTGCGATGGCGCCGGCCACCGCCGCCATCGGACCGACGGATGCGGACAATGACGAGGAACACATTCTTCTTATTACGATATCATCACCATCGGACGCAGCATACGGTTCGTACGTTATCCCGAAGAACGGATCACGGAGAATTTTTTTCTCTATCTGTGATCTGGCGTCAAATATCGCTTCCTTTGCGACCCTTATGAACTTACGTTCCGATATTATCGTCACCGCAGTTTGCTTTATCTCAAAATGCTCTCTTATCATAGATTCATCTTTAGCGAGATAGCGTGCGTAGGACACGCCGATATGCAGAAACCGCACGCTAAGCATTTGCTTGTGTCTAAAAGGACATCTTGCGTAACTTTGTCCATTTCGAAAGCGAACGACGGACATATCGAAACGCACGAACCGCAGTCAATGCATCTGGTCTCATCCCTTTTTACGTAGTTGTCCATCAGTTCTATGCTTATGTCAACGGAACCGAGATACGATATCGCATTCTCGATATCCTTTTCATCACCTTTCATGGAAAGTATCATACGGCCTCCGCTTCCGTCGATCTTAGCCTGAAGGACATTCGGCATGATGTTGAACTTTGACACCAGTACGTATGACACGGAGTCATGCATGTTGCTGTTATTGAACCTGAGTTTATACTTCTTCTCGGTCATCTCAATCTCCTCACTGAACCTTCCTTCGGCAGAGGTGTTGACGGCACGGTAAGCGTGAACTTGTCATTCTCTATCCACTCTTTCAGTTCTTCCGCGACCTTTCTTGCATATTTGTACGACGATAACGACGATGTTCTCATCACATGGCCGTTGCATTCTATCTTTCCAGATCTGAGATCTGCGTAACTGACGCTCCCCAGTACGGGACGTTCGCGCGACGGTACGCCGTAATCAAGGACATTGGCAAATATCTCTGCGTCAGATATAGAACATCTTTTCATCACATCGTTGTTCAATATCGGTATCGGAACGCCCACGCCCACTGCCAGTGAGGTACCGTATCCGAATATGTCCAATCCTCTTACGTATTCCTTGTCCATTCCTCTCAGGTTGCCTATCAGCGCTAATGTTCTTCCGCCGCCGCTGCCCCCTATCGGAACTCCGTTGATCACGGATGCCTGCGTATTATACTGTGTACCGGCCCATGAGACAAAACCTTCTCCTCCGCCCAGGAATATCCTTGTCCCGATGCCTATCGTTTCAAGGTACGGATCGTTAAGCAAAGGCGATAACTGACCGGCAGAACTGTATGTTGCATTCCTGAAGTTCGGCAGCAGTTTTCCCATATACGTTTGCAACGTTCTGTCTGAGGAGTTGGTTGCCACGCAGTAGTTCTGATACGAATTGCGCGGATTGTACATGTATGCATCATTTATCGTGTTAAGCGACACCGTCGTCTCTATGTTCTTACGTGTGTAGCAATCCGTTCCCGGTCCGGATGCGACCAGATGTATCTTTTTACCGGCCACGAGGTCCTCTATCACATGTCCGCCGCCGTATCCGCCGCCCTTCTTATCGGTCATCTGCGTTGCGCCGATGTACGTGTCAACGGCCGCCAGGCCGCCGTACGCCTGAACTCCGTTCAGCGTGATATTGGTCATTCTGATGGGAGGGTCGCTGTGCCCCAGATTCAAAAAGGCACCGGATGAGCACATCGCTCCGAACGTTCCCGTTGTGACGACGTCCACTTCATCAGCCGCTTTTTTCACGCCCTTTTCTTTTACGAGGGCGACGGCCTCTTCTGCGGTGATCACGACCGCTTTTCCTTTTCTGATCTTCTCGTTGATCTCGTCGTACGTCCTTTTCATGTGATCATCCTTCTTTTGCATTCTCATAGCAGGCCTTTGGCCTTTGCCAATTCCGCATTAAGTATGGAACCGCCTGCACCGCCTCTCAGCGTATTGTGCGACAGTACGAACAACTTGTAGTATTCGTCACTCTTCCTTATCCTTCCTACGGTAACGGCCATGCCCTTTGCCCTGTCCGGTGCGCCGGCAAGAACATCCAGCGCAGGCTGCGGTCTGTTGTTCTCAGTTCGAACTATTATAGGCTGTAACGGTGCCGTCGGAAGTTTAAGTGATTGAGGCTCGCCTTTGAACGAATCAAGCGTTGCGGTCAGTTCTTCAACGGTCGGTGTACTGTCCATCTTTATCACTAACGATTCCAAATGACCGTCTATGACCGGAACTCGGGCGCAATTAGCGAGTACCCTGAACTTTGCAAAGTTGAACGCACCTTTCTCATACGTTCCCAACATCTTTGCGAGTTCGGATTCCATCTTCTCTTCCTCGCCGTTTATGAATGGTATGACGTTACCGACGGCATCAAGCGACGCAACACCAGGGTATCCGGCACCGGAGAGCGCCTGGTATGTGGAAACGGAAACGAAGTTCAATCCGTACGCGTCGCGTACCGCCGCCAGAGGCGGTGCGATACCGGTGGACGAACAATTTGCGTTCGTCACGATGTATCCTCCGTTGCCGTACGTGGATTGATCCTTTATCGATTTGATATGATCGGAATTCACTTCCGGTATCAGTATCGCCACGTGCTTGTCCATACGGTGAGCGCCGGCGTTCGTGAACACTGCAAGACCGTGCTCGGCAAGATCGCTCTCAGTTTTTCTCGCCAGATCGGAAGGTATGCCGCTGAACGCGACCCTTGCGTTCTTTGCAATTTTATCGATATCCATTGTCTCTATCTTCGTATCGAGCGTCTCTTCCTTGTACACATGATCTCTAACTTTCAGGACATCCCTTAACTTCTTTCCGTCAGACCTTTCGGATGCGTATAACCCCTCTATTTCAAAGTAAGGGTGATCCTCAAGCATCTGCACGAATCTTTGTCCTATCATTCCCGTGGCGCCGAGAACTGCAACGCGTATCTTTTTCATTTCATACTCTCCGTTACGAATATCGTAGCGTGTTGTATAATATTAATGATTATAATCTCTTTTGCCAATTTTATTCTTTAAAGAATATTTATATTTAAAAAAATGCATAATTTTTCAGCTCTAATATTTTTATCGTACTCATTCCGGAACATTCTTTCGCATCCGTATGATATTGATCTGACGGTATGCTCATGAACACATCTGTTATGACATTCAAATGAACGAACATTGCGGACAAAGACAGATTTATAGGTGCGTACCGATAATCACTTTCGTGGAAAAGGATCTCGTAAATGAACTGCTGTCCGCATTAGATGCATCGGTCAAAGAGAACGTCAGCGGAAAAAGAACGGCAGTGGCATTCTCCGGAGGTCTTGACAGCGGAATGATCGCCGTTCTCTGCAAAAGACATACGGATACGACACTGTACACAGCCGGCGTCAAGAACTCATACGACGAGAAAGCGTCGGAAGAGATGTCAAAGATACTGAATATGGAACGAAAATATCTTGAATTGTCCGAAGAGATATTGGAAAAGGAATTGCGCAATATGATAAGGATCACCGGTACCATAAATCCTATAACGTTATCGTTCGAAGTTCCGTTATATTTCGTTCTGAAATATTCAGACGAGAATGTGATATTAAGCGGACAAGGTGCGGACGAGTTATTCGCAGGATATTCCAAATACGTCGGACTGAGTGAAAAGGAATTGGCTGATGCCGTTAAGGATGATACGCTGCGATTGATGAATTCGACGTTGATACATGAACGTTCCGTTGCGGAACATTTCGGAAAAACAATAGTCTATCCGTATCTTGATGAGAGAGTTGCGGATGTTGTGAGGGGAATGAGAAAACAGGGGATATCCGAAGGAGATGTCAGAAAACCATTGCTGCGGGACGCAGCAATGATGTTAGGACAGCCGGAACTTGCCGAAAAACCGAAGAAATCGGCGCAATACGGTTCAGGAACGATGGTAATGTTAAGATCAATGGCCAAGAAAAAGGATATGACCGTAAGAGAGATGATATCGAACATGCATTCCGAGACGGGGAAGGAATGATCATGCGTTTGTTCATTGCGGTAAACGTGAATGATGATACACGTTCCTCTTTGATAAGATTACAGAACGATCTCCGTTCGAACTCGAAACACGGTAATTTCTCTTCACCGGAGAATATTCATCTGACGTTGGTATTCATAGGCGAATGCAACGAAGCACAAACAAAGAATGTCAAAGAGATAATGAACTCAACATCTTTCGAACAGTTCGAACTGATCATTGATAACATAGGAAGATTCCGCCGGAACGGCGGTGATATATGGTGGGCAGGTGTTCGCAGCAATGAACACATACTGACGTTGCAACAGGATCTCACAAAAAAATTAACGGTCGCAGGATTTGATATCGATACGCGAGAATACAACCCTCATATAACATTGGGCAGAGAAGTAAGAACGAACGAGCAGCCGAAGAACATTGAACAATTCTCCGAAACTGTGAACAAAATAGATCTTATGATGTCCGACCGGATCGACGGAAGATTGGTGTATACACGAATATACGAAAAAGAGGCCGGTAAATGAAATTTACAGAATGGATGAACGGTTTCGGAATGAACCGGATGCGTTTCGGTCTCGAATGCATAACGGAATTATTAAAAAGGCTGGGGGATCCGCAAAATAATTTTAAAGCAATTCACATCGCAGGTTCGGACGGAAAAGGATCGACGTGTGCAATGTTATATTCAATATTGATGAACGCGAATATAAGTGTGGGGATGTACACATCCCCACACTTAATCAGATTCAATGAACGCATATCCGTTAACGGAAAAGAGATCGATGACAATGAACTTGAAAATTTGATGCAAATCGTCAAACCAATCGTTGATAAGATGCTCTCGGA